>CAZKBZ010000003.1:67182-74111 GCA_964551175.1 uncultured Desulfobulbus sp. | reverse complement strand
TTAAACGTCTTTTATAAAAGTACAACCAGACAATATCTTACGAAAGATTTTACTTGCAGGAGAATCGGATTATGAGTAATTATTTTCAATTTGTTACAACCTGTTCCTGTGTATTGACTGAACATCGTCCGGATCGATTGGTTGTATTCCTGTTTCCGATGAAGTGTGAGCTTTGCCCACTTTCTGGAGTATCTCAATTCATGAATGGACAACAGCCTATTAAAGTTCTTGTTGTTGAGGACGACACGGATTTAGCTGAAATGGTCTGCCTGTTTCTGAATTCAAACGGCATCACCACCATTCTTGCCTCCGACGGAAAGGAAGCTCAGGCCATACTGAAATCAACAACACCCGACGCTGTTATTCTCGATATTATTCTGCCTTATATTGACGGCATTACCCTTTTATCCAGATTGCGGGCCGATGCCTGTGACATACCGATTATCATGCTTACACAAAAAAAATCTGTTGAGGATATTCTATGCGGCTTTGAAACAGGTGCCGATGATTATATAACCAAACCGTTCAGCCCAAGAGAACTGCTCAACCGTATTCATCTGGTATTAGAACGTTACCACAAAAACAAGGCTGAGATGAATTAACAGAATTCCTTGCAGAAGGCATGAACATGGTAGAGCAGTATCCGGAAAATATAAGCGAGTTACATACAAGCGGCTGTTCCGGAGCAACCGGACACAATTGCAATCGACAAAAATCGATCTGCTCCCGCGGGAAACCTGAAACACTTGAAAACCGCTTCAGTGAAGGCGGGGACAAATAGGAACAGTTGAAACCAATGTTCAATACATCCTCAAATCGTCCTGCGGCAGGGCAGTTCATCAGGTTATTTATTGGACTGTTCTGTTTTTTTCTCGTCTGCGGCTGGTCCCTGTCCTCGGCAGCCAGTGACAACAACCTGCTCATACCACTTCGGGTACATCAAGGAACCAATCTGATTCACATCGCCCGCAAATACTGTACCAGCCAGTCAGCCTGGAAAACAATCGCCCGCATTAACAACGTCAAGCCTCCCTACATTATTTATGCTGAATCAACCCTGCATATTCCTTCTTCCCTGTTGTTGATGCAGAAAACAACAGCCCGGGTGGCCTCGCTCAGCGGCAGTCCCAGGCTTATAAGCGGATCCGGGAACGTTGTTCTTCATAAAGGTGATCAGGTTCTTCCCGGTCAGACGGTCCTCACCGGCCCGAATGAATACGTTCATCTTATTTACCCCGACAGCAGACATACCAGGATTGGTCCTGAATCGGCCATGCGGCTTGTCTATCTTATGCGGCTTGCCGATGACAATCTCCAGGCCGGTTTTTTTCTCGAAAAGGGAAAAATTATCCATCAGATAGATACCCCGTTGAAAAAAAATGAACATTTCCAGACCAGAACACCGGTTGCCCTGACCGGAGTACGGGGTACCGAGTTCCGTCTGAAAATGGAGGATGGCAACACCGGTGTTGTGGAGACTCTCAAGGGTACAGTTTCCGTTGATGCCTCTGGCAGACATTTACGACTCCCCAAGGGAAAAGGAACACGGGTAAAGAAAGGGTTCCCGCCTTCCCCTCCCCATCAACTGCCGGCACCCCCTGCTGCCGTACAACTCAAGGATTATTACCGTGTGCTTCCGGTTGTCCTTCCGGCTCCGGAACATGACACAGCCCGGATGATCCGGTTGCGAATTACCCGGGACAGCAAAGGATCTGAAACCATCCAGGAATTTACCGCCCCTCCGGGCAAAAAATTTTTAATACCATCCATTGCCGATGGCCGGTTTTTTATTTTTCTAACAGCAGTGGACCGGCAGAATTTTGAGAGTATTCAAACCGGACCACTGAACCTCAAAGTCCGTACCGACCCGCCGGCTCCGCTGATTTCCAGGCCAAAAAACGATGTCACCATCTTTGAGTCAACCATGACCATAGAGTGGTTACAATCAGAACAGGCTGTTAAATATCAGGCCCAGCTTGCCACGGATGGTGAGTTTTCAACAGTCATTGAAGAACAGGAATCCTCAACTCCCAGGCTGACCACCAAATCACTTGAACCCGGCAAGTACTTTTTCCGGGTCCGACTGGTCACAGATGACGGTTTCACCACCCTCTATTCCGTACCGGTATCGTGGACAATTCTGGAACAGCCCGACCTGGGGAGCGGCAAACCGACGATCAATGATGACGGCTCTATCCAGTTGCAATGGTCTGCCATTACCGGAGCAACAGGATACATGCTCCAGGTTGCCGAGGATAAAGAATTTTCCAGAATAGTCCTTGATGAAAAAGATCTTTCAGATCCCTCATGTACAATTACTTCATTTCTTGCCCCGCAAAAATATTTTGTCCGAATCCGTCCTGTAATGGAAGATGGGGGCATGCCCCCCTGGAGCCCTTCCCAGGTCATGGTTATTGACCCACCGCCATTTGGTTTAAAAGATTTTTTCACGATTCTTGTTTTAGCAGTCATTGCGATCCTGTAACCTGGTTATTCCCCCGGCAGCATCCGCTCTGACACTGGTAAACCTCCAGGATCGGAATCAGGCCTTTCTTTCAGCCGACAGGCGCCCCTAACGGTGCATATTTCTTTCCTCTGCAGGGAAACCAGCCATGTCAATCAAAAATTTTACTCTTCCTGATGATACCCTGCATCGTCTCCTTGTTCCCATCATCGCCGGCACCATCTTTGCTTTGTTTATGATGAGCGGGCTGGCTCCTGCCCTTTCCGGACAAGCCCTTGATTTTCTCTTTATGCTGCGTGGTCCTGCAAAGCCTAATCAGGAGATCATCATAATCGGCATTGATGAGGACAGCCTTGAACAGCTGGGTACCTGGCCGTTTCAACGTAAACTGCATGCCGAATTACTCTCAAAGCTGGGAAAGGCGCAGGTGATCGGCTTTGATATTCTGTTCAGTGAACCCACCAGTCAGGATGAGACCCTCAGCCATGCCTTTGCTGCGGCACCGCCTGTGATTCTGGGCGTGGCCCATGATTTTCGCAGCCGGATCCAGGAGCCGTCCCCAACGCTGCGCCATTACCGTGCCAAAGGTCTCATCGAAACAGTTCTGGATAATCAGGGAGTAGTACGCCGTATCAATCCTGTTTACCTCAATAAGCATTCCGACCTTGTCCTTCTGGCACGGGTTATGGCGGATTTCGCTACACCTCTTCCGCAAACGGATTTTGAGGGAAAACACACATTCATCAATTTTTACGGCCCCGAAGGAACATTTCTATACCTCTCCTATTCCGATGTACTTGCAGGCGTGTACTCGGAACAATTTTTCCAAAATCGGTTTATCCTGATCGGGGCGGCTGCCCTTGGACTTGGCGATTCCCATGTAACTCCCTTCAGCCTCTCATACCCCATGCCGGGGGTGGAGATCCAGGCAACAGTTCTCAGCAATATCCTGGACAATAATCTGCTTGTGGAAGTCATCATCTTTCCATGGCTTGGACTGATGGGAGTCGTACTCCTGAGCCTTTTTATCTGGCCGAAAATGAACGTGCAGTGGAATATCCTGATCAACATGGCTTTTACAGTGCTGACAGCAGGATGCTCCATATTGTTCTTTCACCGATCTCTTTACCTTGATCCATCCAAACCCATTGTTTTTCTGCTCATTATCTTTCTTGTATACCTCATCAGTGAACGTATCCGGACAGCGAATGTCATTTTCTCGGAAGTCGCCCGCATCGACGAACAACTGCAGGAGCAGATGCAGAATCTGTACGCCAATGTGCCCCCTCATTTTTTTCTCCAGTCATCCCTTCCGTCCCGTACCGGTACCAGGCTTGATCTGTTTCATCTGCAGGCCGGAATTAAGACACTCAGTCTGCAACATCTTTTCATTGAAAAACTGCTCCGTGAAGATCTCCCTCCTCTTATTCTCTGGGATAGCGGCAGCGAAATGGTCATTCTTGCAAACAGCATGTTCAAAGAGTTATGGCAACGTGTATCACCTGATGATTCGGATTTGCCGACTCTCGGCAGCTTTTACACCATACTGCGGAAGCAGCAGACACAAGCCGATAACCCGGTAATAAAGGATGACCTGATTCAGGAAACGGTAGCTGATGTCTGTCTGGAGGCGGCGGGTCGAAAAAAATATTTCCGCGTCCAGCTGCATGGGATTACGGCTGGAGATGTGGAATTCAATGGTATGCTTGCAATCCTGACGGACATTACAGAAATCAAGGAGCTTGAACTTCTTAAAGATGAAATTCTGTCCATTGTATCCCACGAACTCAAACTGCCGCTCACAGTCATGCTCGGTTATGGTGAGATGCTGTCTGAAAACCTGAAGGGGCATGAAAAACAGCAAATAGACAAGATTCTTGCCCAGACGGTTCGCATGAAAAAACTGATAGAACATTTTCTGGATATCGCCCGTCTGGAACATGGACGCCGGAACATTCTCAAACTCCCCTTTGACCCCCTTCATCTTGTCCGCGAAGCTGTCCAGGCGATATCCTCTGTGGCTGAAAAAAAATCCATCGACCTGATCACGGATGTGCCCTCCTGTGCAACAGTACTCATTGGTGACTTTTCCCTTCTGAACCAGTCACTTATCAACCTTCTGGACAATGCAGTAAAATTCAGCCCCCGGAACACCCGGATTACCCTGCAACTGACAGAGGAAGAGCAGCAAATAATCTTCTGCGTTATCGACCAGGGACCGGGAATTCCGGCTGACATGCAACAGGCTGTTTTTGAAAAATTCAACCGGGGCAACAAAGATCATAAGCAGGAAGGATTTGGCCTGGGATTATGTTTTGTCCGGGAAGTCATACACCAGCATGGCGGTGAACTCTACCTTGACCCGCATATCCATGAAGGCGCCTCTTTCTGTTTCAGCCTCCCCAAACATGATATTTCCGCCGAAGACCCACAGCAGATTTCTTCAACATAAAATATTCATTAATATCGTAACCTGATACAAACACCTTGAAAAAAGGACACCTTACAACATCCCGTTCCCTGTTCGAATCAGATAAACGTAGCCTTCAGGGCAGACAGTAAATTATCCTGCTGACTTGTCATGGTCTTTCCGGGATGAAAATTCGAATACAAGACGGAGATTGCCGGACAATCGGGTTCTCCGGCTGAGAAAAAAGGATTTTTTCAAGATGGGCAGAAATAGGTGATTTCATTTTTCCACTATTGTATTATTCTGAACATAATCTCACAGAAATGAGCATTTTTCATAAAATGAATCCAGTTACATCACATCATGTTTTCCGTATTGCCAGGAGCAGCATCATTGTTCTGCTATTCCGCGTAATCTGATGAAGATTCCCGAAGCAACTGAATTCGTCCGCTCTGTATTACTGGTGGATGATGATGAGCAATCACTTTACTTAAGCAGAACCATTCTCAAAAAAGAAGGATTTGAGAATGTCTTTACGCTGGCGGACAGTCGAGAAGTCTGCCCATTCCTGAAAGAGCAGGATGTTGCCATCATTGTTCTAGACCTGGCAATGCCCTTTCTCACCGGTCAGGAACTGTTGGCCATTATAGCAAAAGAACACCCTGCAGTCGGCATCATCATTATGTCCTCATCCGATGAAATGGACACGGTCATTGAGTGTATGAAGAATGGTGCTATTGATTATCTGATAAAACCGGTCAAACCGGCACGCCTGCTCTCCTCACTAAGAAAAGGACTGGAGATGTGCGCCCTGCGGGAAGAGGCTTGCAAGTTAAAAAAATCCCTGCTTGAGGACGGACTTCAAGATGAAGCCGCTTTCCGTGGCATCATCACTATAAACAAAAAAATGCTTTCTATTTTCAAGTATATAGAAGCAATTGCCACCTCAAGAGAGCCCGTACTTATCACTGGTGAAACCGGCACGGGAAAAGAACTCATTGCCCGTGCCATCCACGATGCCAGCGGCAGAAAAGGTCAATTCGTTACCGTCAATGTGGCCGGGCTGGATGACACCCTGTTTTCCGATACCCTGTTCGGCCACCGTAAAGGTGCTTTTTCCGGCGCTGACAGTGACCGAACCGGCCTCATTGCGCGTGCAGCATCCGGTACGTTGTTTCTGGATGAAATTGGAGACCTTCAGGAACTTTCTCAGGTTAAACTGTTGCGCCTTCTCCAGGAAAAAGTCTACTATCCCCTGGGCTCGGATTCCCTGACTCCAACCGACAGCCGCCTTGTCTGTGCAACCAACAAAAATCTGCAAAAACTCATCGCAGAAAACAAGTTCAGAAAAGATTTCTATTACCGGCTGCTGGCCCATAAAATTCATATTCCACCTCTGAGAGAACGCAAGAATGATATTCCATCTCTTTTAGATCACTTCCTATCCCAGGCGGCCAAGGGATTAAACAAGAAAAAACCCGTCCCCCCGCCTGAATTGTTCAATCTTCTTTCAACCTACCATTTCCCCGGCAACATCAGAGAACTGAGAGCAATGGTCTACGATGCTGTCAGTTGCCACAGATCAGGTAAATTATCTCTGAAAAACTTTAAAACAATTATCGGAAATCAACTGATGACCGAGAGCGCCACCATGGACCCGCAACCTGACCATATCATCTCAATGCGTTACAGTGATGGACGGTTCCCGACCTTAAAGGACTGTGAACGACAGTTGATCAGAGAGGCATTAAGGGAAGCGAAAGGTAATCAATCCATTGCCGCCGGTCTGTTGGGTATTTCCCGCCAGGCTCTGAACAGAAGAATCAGAAAGCAACCTGCACTGCTGGAAAACCTGCCCACTCCTCAACAATAAAACGGTAGACTCCCAAAACCATACCTGCGTTTGTATTCAGCAACCGGCACCCCCTCCCTGCAACATTTGTTGCTCATGTCTCTTTGTTGCAGTTGCCGCCTTCAATTTTCAACCCCTTGTTTTCCCTTAAAATATTCTCCCCTGAACAGCAGGTCCGTTTTGTTTTGTCAACTTTTGTTGCA
>CAZKBZ010000003.1:51258-67082 GCA_964551175.1 uncultured Desulfobulbus sp. | reverse complement strand
CGTCCCGCCTGCAAAGGACGGGATGACACATGGAGGCAATACAAACAGATGTGACAGCACAAATGATTCTGAAAAGGGACACTATCATAAACAAAGTTCTCATCACGCTCTCAATCATGCCCTGGACTTTGAAATGCGGGGATGCATTCAATCCATACTGGCCAATATAGAACTCCTGAAACTGAGGAAAGTACAAACTCTGGACCACAAAACTATTATCTTTCTCAACAAGATAGAAGGAAACTGTGCAAAACTTGAAGCGTTGCTCAATGACTGCCTGGGGTCGTGCATGAACGATGTGAATTGGGATGTTTCCCTTGCAGAAAAACATTCATCGAAAAAATAGTCTTACCATGTACCCCACTGCAGTGAGGAAATGAATATGCCAAAAGTATTGATTGTTGATGATGACCTCAGTCTGCAGCATCTTCTGAGCGTTACATTACAAAAGTTCAAAAACTCATTTGAGGTCTTTTTTGCCGAAAATGGTGAACAGGCAATTACACTTCTTGAGAAGGACAATTTTCATCTCCTGGTTACGGACATAAAAATGCCCCGGATGGATGGGCTTTCCCTGCTGTCCCATATTTCATCCAATTATCCATCTCTGCCCTGTATTGTCCTGACCTCATACAATATCCCCGGACTGGCACAGAAACTTTCCGATACTATTATAAAATTCCATCAAAAACCCGTGGACCCTGAAGAGCTTGGTATTTCCATTCTCAATGGGCTTGAACAGGGCTCAAAACAGGGGGCACTGGGTGGTGTTTCACTGACGGGACTGATCCAGATTATTGAAGCAGAGCACAAGACCTGTGAGCTTTTGTTAAGTGAGCGGGCAAACAAAATAGGGAAACTTTTTTTCCTGGATGGAGAATTGATCCACGCCCAATCCGCTGATACTGCTGGGGAAAAAGCCGCGCTCAAACTCCTGGGACAGGAACAGGTTCAAACAGTATACCGGCCCGGCCTCCAGGATCCTGTTCCGGCCCGGACGATTCATACCGGCCTCCAGGGACTGATTCTTGAAGCCATGCGCCTCAAAGATGAGCAGACGGACGCACATCAGGGGGATACAGATCAGATTGATCGGCAACTGCTGGAAAAGGGTATTCGTTTGTGCGCGGGACTCCATTTCACCAAAGCTCAAAAACCACTCATAACCCTGCTGCAAAAAGAAAATACCTGCGTCGAAGGCTGGCTGTGGCTCTCGCGATGCATGAGCAGCAAAAAGAAAACAAAAATCATCCTGCAGAAAGTATTTAAACTTGCTTCGACAAGCAAAAGGGTAGACAGGGAGATCCGAAAATTTCACACTGCAGCCAAGTTTTGCGGTGAAAAAATCATTCGCTGTCCGTTCTGTTTTGCCCCTCTGGACCCCAAGGCAACCCAATGTCCCCATTGCCGCGCTTATGTGGTTATTACAGAGGATATCTTCCAGCAGCTCGGCAGGGACGCAAACCGGCAGGAACTGGACCAGGCACTCCAGCGGTTCAGGTCCGTACTCACCAGAGAACTCAATATTCCCGTGCTGTTTTATGCCGGAATGGCACAGCTGAACCTCAATAATTTTGACGAAGCACTGACATATTTCGAGCAGATCCAGGAGTGTATAGGGACCTCGGAAAATATGTATACGAAAACGGTGCAGCGGATTCTAACATACATTGCTTCTCACCACCTGACCACAAATGATGACAAAGCTAAGGGTGAACCGCCGGCATCCATTGCATCAGATGATACATTGTCATCCGGAAAAAAGGTGCTTGTAGTAGAAGACAGCCCCACCACCAGAAAAGTCATTAAGATGACCCTTGAGGCACATGACTACAGGGTTGTGGAGGCAGCAGACGGGGTTGAGGCTCTGACAAAACTTAATGATGAGCGGCCTGACCTTGTTCTGCTTGATGTCATGCTGCCCACACTTGATGGATACGGGATACTGTCTCTCCTGAAAAAGAATCATAATTTCAAAAAAGTGCCTGTAATCATGCTCACCAGCAAAGACCGGTTTCGCGATAAGATCAAAGGACGTTTTTCAGCGGCCAGTGCTTACCTGACCAAACCTTTTGAACCAAGAATTCTGTTAAACGAGGTAGCTAAACATCTGCCATCGGACTGATTCGATATTGATATCAAAATACAATATTCTGTCCTGTTCTTGTGTTTGATTTTCTGAACCAGACAGATCCATTTATGCTCCACTAACAGAGGAAAGAGAGAAAACCATGGCAACTAAAAAAATACTTGTTGTAGATGACAGTCCCACGGAATTGAAACTGATTCTGTCTGCTCTGCAGGATCTGGACTGCACGATCATTACGGCAGACGACGGACAGAAAGCCTTGAAAACAGTTGTGGCGCAGAAGCCTGACTTGATTGTCATGGATGTGGTCATGCCGAATATGGATGGTTTCCAGGCATGCAGAACACTGAAATCTTCTGCTGATTTCAAACATGTCCCGGTGATCCTGTTAACCAGCAAGAATCAGAAAGCAGATGAGTTCTGGGGTAAAAAACAAGGGGCCGACGTATATCTGACCAAACCCTTTGAAAAAAAACTGCTCCTGGAAGCAATACACAAATGCCTCTCCTAAAGACAGCACCACTGAACTGCCACACACAACGAACCGAAATTATGGCTCTGTTTCTTCAACTGAGTCACTGAGACTATCACGAGGACCATGAAGTATGAATGGTGAAAACCAGAAAATGACTCTTCAGGAACTGACGTCGACAATCAATGCAGAGATTTCGGCAGGGTTGAAACAGGATGGAGAGCAGCCTGAAAATCCAGCGGATGATAACCTTAAGCAACTGGGACGTTTTATCTGCGTCCAGGTGGCCGGTACTGAAATGGCCATCAAGCTCTCTTCCGTTATCGAGGCAGGTGAATTGTCTTCCATCCGGCAGCTTCCCCTGCTCCCGGCCTGGTTACCTGGAATAGCCAATATCAGGGGGCATATTGTTTCAGTTGTTGATCTTGGAAATTTCCTGGAGCTTGCGCCACCGCTTTCTGCGGGCAGACAATCATTTCTTATGGTCAGCAAGGACTCTCAGCAACTGGCAGTCACTGTTAAGCGAATCCTGCACACAAGAATTCTTTACCAGCGTAAACCGGAACAGATCAGCCCGGCTGAAGATGTTCCTTTTACTCCATTTCTGTCTGGACAGGCATGGTACGAACAGGATGGAAAGTGGCAATCCCTGGCCCTGTTTGACCTGGAAGGTTTTCTCTCCTCTAAAAAGTTACAGCACATTGCAAATTAAGCATCCCCGACAATGGATATTCGAACCAGACAGATTAGCAGTAACAATTGCAGACTAAGAGGATCCGGGCAGACCGGACCCGTGCGCATGAGCTGGAAAAAGCCCATGGCGTTGATCGATCAGAAACTGCAACAGGGAAGGTTAACCATACCCCGGAAAAAACTGCGGCAGGGAATTGTTCCCGGTTGCCTGAGGAGGCAGTAGATGGAAGTTGAAGAGAAATCAATACTGGATGAACTCGTCAATGAGGTAAAGAGTTATTTGCCGGCCATGAAGGGTCATCTCAATGCGCTCAGGCTGGATCAAAACGACTCGCATGCTGCAGAGGAACTTCACCGCCTGACTCATACGATCAACGGAGCCTCCTCCATGGTTGGCCTGTCCGATCTGAGTAAAAGTGCCTTGCTTCTTGAAAATATCATTAACGATATTCTCGCCGGCAAAAATGAGTGGAACTCCGAACTGATCAATACACTTTTCACTGTTGTCGAAGCCTTTGAAAAATACTTTGACTCACTTCCCGGTGACGATGCCGTCGGAAGCGAGCTTCTTGAAACCACAACCAGTCTTGTCGATACATTTCTAGATCAATCGACAACAGTTAAGGCCCCGGTACAGGAGGAAACTCTTTCCCTGGAGGATATCCTTTTTGCCGATCAGGATGACAGTGAAGATCCGAAGGCAGGCAATGCTCTGCTGGTCGGGCTCTCCGATGAAGAGGAAAGCATTGATGATCTCCCCGGTCTGGAGTCTTTTCTTGCTGAAAGCAAAGAGGTTGAAGATACTGCTTCCGACGCAGCCGATCCTGCCGATGGGAATGAACCAGAGGCTGCAGAGAATAAATCCTTTCAGGCTGAATCCAGCGACATTACGCCTCCTGATCCTGAACCGCAACAACAGCCGTCCTCCTTTGAACAGGAAATGCGGGAAAGTTTCCTGGAGGAGGCATCTGAGCATCTGAGCATACTGAATACGGAGCTCAATGTCCTGGAATCCGAGATCATTGAACCGGCAGCAATCACGGAATCCATCAAAAAACGACTCCATATCATACGTCGGGGAGTTCACACCCTCAAGGGTGCAGCGGCGGTTGTCGGCATAGAGACGGTGGCGGCATGGGGACATTCATTTGAAGATTTTCTTGACTGGCTCCACGATGATGCGCAGCGTGTTTCTCCGGATTTAATCGGTTCCATGATCGACGGGACAGAACTGCTTGACGGCCTGGTGGAAGATCCCAACCTGGAAACAGATCAGATCACTGGTGAACTCCTGGCCAGGTTCAAGCAGTTCATGGAAAATGACAGCCGGCAGATCAAAGATACCACCTCACAACCACCTGAACCGCAACCTGAAACAGCAAAAAACGAATCGGCCATTGATACGGAACTGCAGCAAAGTTTTGACGATGAGTCCGAGGAGTACCTGGAAGGAATAGGCAGGCAGCTCAATTTACTGGCACGCATTGTCCAGGAGCCGACGGTTATTGATAAAGAGCTTCTCCACATCCTTAAAACGATCTACAGAGCTGTTCATGGAATAAAAGGTGGAGCTGCCGTCATCGGCCACACAACCATGGTGGAATGGGCCGGAGAATTTGAAACATTTCTGGACAGTCTGCTTACCCGCACCGAAGCATTAACCGCAGAAATAGTCACAGCCATGGTCCAGGCTTCCGACGTGCTGGAACATTTTTGTGAACAGCCGGATATTGATCAAACCAGGAGGATGCATGAAATCCGGAAATCTTTTGTAACAGTTCTACAGAAACCTGAAAAAGACGGCCCGCTATTCAGCGAATCTGCCTCCCCCCAACCCACCCGTCACCAGGCAAATAATGATGAACAAATCACCATCCGCCCCCGGCAAACCAGATCAACCAATACGCTGTTGCGCAAAAAGACTCTGCGGGTGCGGGGAGATAAACTGGAGAGGATTTCAGGACTGGGTGGTGATCTTTCCATCAACCTGGGAAGCTTTGAAAACTCCGATCACAGCATGCAGACCATTTTCAGCGATTTCTCCATGGTCCTGCAACGTTTCAAAGGAATAGCCTCCAGCCTTGAAGCCGGTTACGAACTGGCTACTATCCCTCATTTTGGCACCATGGAAGGCCCCGGGCATGACAACAACAGTCTGCTGGATGAATTTGATCCCCTGGAGCTGGACCGCTATTCGGAACTCAATATACTGATCCGATCCATGCAGGAAGCCGTTCTGGACCTGGAATCCATCATGGATCAGGGCCAGGGAATCCGTCAGACCTGGCACAGGGCTGTAGAACGACAGAACAAACTGGTTTCGGAAGTCCAGACTGCGATCCAGAGTATCCAAATGACGCCCTTTTCTACCCTGGCCAACCGGTTGTACCGGACAGTGCGTGAGGCTTCCCGGGCGACCAAAAAAAATGTCCGCCTTGTCATTGAAGGCGGTTCCATTGAAATGGATACGCATGTCTGGGATGTTCTTGCCGATCCTTTGATGCACATGCTTCGCAATGCCGTTGATCATGGCATCGAAAACAAAAAGGACAGGCAAATTGCCGGGAAACCGGACCAGGCAACAATCCGGATACACTGCACCCGACGGGGCAGCCACTTTGTTCTCCGTCTTTCAGATGACGGCTCCGGGCTGAATTATGATGCTATCAGGGCAAGAGCCGGGAAACTCTATCCGGACATGGACACGGAGAACATGGGTCGCGGGGAACTGGCCGCACTTATTTTCCGGCAGGGTTTTTCCGTGAGAACAAAGGTAAGCAACATTTCAGGTCGTGGTGTGGGCATGGATGTGGTCCGGAACGGTCTGGAACTGCTCAACGGGAACATTGAAGTAAAATCTGCCCGGGGTGCAGGGGTGGAATTCATCATTTCCATACCCATTGTCGTTGCCCAGCTGCCGGCCCTGATTGTGTCCTTCGGTGACCAGACTTTTGCACTCCCCATGAGCGATATCAACAGAATCATCCGAATTCCCGTGCAGGATGCCAAGGGTCAGACGCTTGTTATCAAAGGAAAAACAATTCCGGTGCTCCGACCTGCTGAAATTTTCCAGATCACAGCCCCCGGTCTCCAGGGTACGGATCATGCATCCTCTCAGTTGGGTATCCTGGCGGAAATTGCTGATAAACAATGCATACTCATTGCCGATCAGATTCTGGGACGAAAGGAAATTGTTTTAAAAAATCTGAGTCAGCCCCTGGATAATATCCCATTTATTGCCGGCGCCACCATCATGGGTGACGGCAGCCTGATTCCCATTCTCAAGATAGAGGATCTCCTGAACGCTGAACAACCCAAAAGCGTTTCCACTGAAACCGGGCAGAAAGAAACGGAAGAAAAGAAACTCTCTGTTCTCTTTGCTGACGACTCCATCAGTATCAGGAAAGTTCTTGATAAATTCATCAGCTACCATGGATGGCTTCCCATTGCCGCTCATGATGGAGTTGATGCTATGGAAAAGGTACGTGAACACCGTCCGGATCTTATTATTCTTGATATTGAAATGCCCAGGATGAACGGTTTTGAAGTGCTCCAGTCCCTGCAGTCACAGGCAGGGTACCGTGACATTCCCGTATTGATGCTCACCTCAAGAACTGCCGGTAAATACAGGGAAAAGGCTACAACACTGGGTGCACGGGGATTTGTAACCAAACCGTTCAAAGATCAGGATCTGAAGGCCTTAATCACCACCTTGACTCAACAATAATGCATAGGGACGACCACCTGCCATGAAAACAATTCGTCTGCTCGAATCGGGAAATTTTCTTCTCGGCATCGAACCTTCAGCAATATATGCGACCTATACTCCGGATCAGTTCCTGCAGGAACCCCAAGGCAAAGAAGCAGACCTGCTTGTGCCGGAAGCCTTGTTTCGCCGGCGCAATCCTGAAATTTCCGGAGCTGAACAACTGATTATCCAGATCCACCAGGATCTCGGAAGGCATCTGCTGCTTTTTGACCGGGATCTGGGAGAATACAGGGGTGAACCGATGGAGGATCTCCCGGCCCTGTATCCGGAAAAGGCGCGTTCCTGCTGCCCCGAAGCCATGATCCGCGGTGACGAAGTAGTGTTATTTCTTGACCCGGGAAAACTCCATGAACTCTGCATAAACCTCTTTTCCCGAAAAAGTATGCTGGTAACAGCCGAAGATCTTCAGCTGGCGATTGCAGAGCATCGCCGGCTGAATCAGGAAAAAACGGCACAATCTCCCGTATCTCCTGTTTCGTCAAACAACACGAAATCAATACCTGAGGTTAACCGGAAAGGGGACAAAATACATACCCCCGACCCTCAACCGTTAACTGAAACCAGTGAAAAATCCCGGGACAATGATCCGATACAGGAGATCATCGCCTGGGTTGCTGAAAAGTACGACAACCGAAATCCGATGGAAGAAATTATTCTTCACCCCAGAGATATTCCATCGGAAATGCGCAGGCAAGCCGCACTGGACGACAAATCACTACAGTACCTGATCAGCCAGACGCTTACCCGTTGCAATCGTACCCGAAAAAGATGAACAGGCTGGATATTCAGCAACAAATACTTACACTGCACAGGAACAACATATGAAACAAAAAGTTAACGCAACCGGCGCTCCCGACAAGCTGGTTATCGTTCAAACTACATTTCAAACACCTGAAAAGCATGCGGTATGCTTCGCCTTTACCTCCAGACAGGTTCTCGAAGTACGCACCAGGGTCAAAACAAGACCTGTACCTTTTGCAGAATCTTTTCTGCTGGGCCTCTGTCCCTGGAAAAACAGGATTCTGCCGGTACTTGATCTGGAAGCACGATTCGGACTGCAGGGAGAGCAGCAAAAGACAGAAACACGGTATCTGGTTGTCAGGACAGGAGTGCCTGTCAGCCAAGCCACTGCCGGGCTTGACTACGCCATAGTTAAGGTTCCGGCCAGGATCAGTATTCTTGCAACCCGTGATACCCCTGCCGCTCCTGCACCTGCAGGTGTTGAAATGCAACCGGTGAGAGGCATTTTTCATTACGAAAACCAAGTTCTGCTAGTTCCTGATCTGGCAAAAATTCTGCATACTGAAAACGGTCATTCTTAAAGGAGAAAAAAATGACGGAAAACAAACAAACACAACCTGCCCGCCAAAAAACAGGCCTGGGTATTCGCAGCAAGCTCATGATCTGGATGCTTGTTGTTGCCCTGGTACCCTTGATCATTGTTGGATACACCAGCTACAACCAGTCTTCAAAAGCGTTGATCAGGGAATCTTTTTCCTCCCTTGCGTCCATACGTGACCTGCAGAAAAAAGGGTTGGAAGATTACTTTGCAGAACGGACCAAGAACCTCCAGGAACTCAATAAAACAGCTGAACTGATCCAGCAGGCCATTATATCCCGGCTTGTATCCATACGTGATTTGAAAAAACGGGAACTTGAAGCTTTTCTGGATCAGAATCTTACCCTTATCAAGGGGTTTGCATCCAGTCCCCTGCAAAAGGAGACATTTTCGCGTCTTGTATCAGCTGACGGCTCACCTGTTGATACAGTCAGCTTTACGAAGTTTTACAAAAAATGGATGCAGGACCATAAATTTTCCTCTGTTATTCTGGCTGAGAAATCAGGCAAGGTCCTTTTTTCCAATGACAAATTTGTACGCACAGGCATGTCGCTGAAAACGAAAAAAGATACCCCGGAGTACACGGCATTCAGCAAGGGGCAGAAACAAGGTTCGTTCACGGATTTTTCTCCATCTTCCCTGCGAAAGGACGAAATAACAGCCTATTTTTCTACTCCGCTCAAAATTAATGGTGCGGTTAAGGGGGTTTTCCTGTTCCGTATAACCGATGAGGTTATCGACGAGGTGCTGAAGGGAGGGACGGAACTGGGTGGAAGCGGCGACATTCTTCTTGTCGGACGTGACCGGATGCTTCGTTCCAATTCAGTCTATTTTGAAGAAAAAGTTCTGGTCAACCCTGCCTATCTCGTGGATACGGAAGCGGTGGATCAGGCCTTTGAAGGTAAGGACGGAGCCATGTCCATTATCGATTTCAGAGGCGAACATGTTCTTTCAGCGTACACCCCGATTGATTTTGCAGGAGTAAAGTGGGCTCTGTTTGTTGAATTCGATCAGATCAAAGCCATGGCCGTTGAAATGCAGGACACCGGCTCCGACTTTTTTGCTACTTTTCGGGAAACCTACGACCTGGGTGATATTTACCTGATCACGCCTGACGGTTTTATCCTCTATACGGTCGGTCACAAACCTGATTTTGAAACCAATATTCTTACCGGCCCTTATGCCGAGTCAGGATTAAACAATGTCGTTGTCAATGTCCTGAAAAATAAGGATATTTCTCTGAGTGATTTCAATCGATACGAACCGTCCGATAATGTTCCTGCAGCTTTTATCGCTTCACCGCTGCTGCAGAACAACGAAGTTTCCATGATCGTTGCCATGCAGCTGCGTGTTGATCCCATTAATGCCATCATGCGGGGTTTCAGCGGCAACAGTGAAACCGGTGATGCTTATATCGTAGGCCCGGATCAGCTGTTTCGATCCGACTCCCTGCATCTGGAAAAATACAATGACGTCAAGGCAACCATCCTCAACCCGGCTGTCAAGGTGAACACGACTCCGGTCCAGGAAGCGCTGGCCGGTAAAAGCGGAACAGCAGTAACCAGGAACGCAAACGGTACCGAAGTACTTGCCTCATGGACCCCTTTTTCTCTGCGTGGACTGCACTGGGCTCTTGTCAATGAAATCAGTAAAAATGAAATCTTCCAGCCTATCTCCAGACTGTTTAAACTGCTGACACTGTTTACTGCAGCCGGAGCCGGTGCCGCCCTGTTGCTCAGTTTCTTTGTTTCCGCAGGTATTACCCGTCAGGTCCGTGCAATCATGGATGTTATCACAAAGGTTGACAAAGGCGATCTTGATGCCCGGGCAGAGGTTATCAGTAATGACGAACTCGGCACCATGGCCTCTGCATTCAACGCAATGATCAGTGCAACCAAAAAACTGCTCAAGGAGCGTCAGGAGGAACATGAACAGCTACAAAATTCCATTATCGGAATGCTGGAAGAAATTTCCACCCTTTCCGAAGGTGACCTGTCCGTCAGGGCCACGGTCAGGCCGGATGCCACAGGTACTGTTGCTGATTCTCTGAACATGATGCTCAACGAATTCACCAAAACCATTGAAACCATTAAGCACTCTTCCGAGCAGGTTGAAGACACAGCCCAGGATCTGATTGTTTCCACGGCCAAACTCACTCTTGATGCAGACAGTCAGGCCACCATGATCAATGAAGCCGTTGGTAAGATCAATCAGATGACCCAAGCCATTAAAGAGGCTGCTGAAAAAGCCAGCCAATCTGCTGAATCTTCCGAACTGTCCAGAGAAGCAGCCATTGAGGGAACCAGGGCTGTTGAAGATACCAGCCAGGCCATGGAGGCCATTCGCGGTAATGTTCAGGACACAGCCCGGGCAATCAAACGTCTTGGTGAGAGTTCCCAGGAGATCAGTGAGTTTGCCAAAACCATTAATGAAATTTCCGACCGTACCTCAATCCTTGCCCTGAATGCCTCCATTCAGGCGGCGGCTGCCGGAGAAGAAGGTCGAGGCTTTGCCGTTGTTGCAGAAGAAATTCAGCGTCTTGCTGAGCGGGCGGCCGGTTCCACGCGGCAAATTGAAACCTTGATCAAAAATATCCTTGGTGAAATCACCGAGGCCGGTGCCAGTATGGATTCAAGTATCCAGAAAGTTGTCCAGGGGAGCAAGCTGTCTGAGAATGCCCTGAACAAGCTTCAGGAAATCAACAGGCGCTCATCGGAAGTGGCCGAGCTTATTGATTCGGTTTCCCAGGCAACGGGCGAACAGGCTGAAGGATCGGTCATAATTGCTCGGACCATGGGAGAAGTCGGTGGCATTACGACAAAAACAACGGAAGAGACGCGGGCAACATCTTCAGCCATGAAAGACATGGCCATTGCCGCCAACGCTATGTTCCAATCTGTATCTACCTTCAAGCTGCCGGAAACCGACGAAATCCTTTCGGCCGAGGAATCCGGCAGCAGAGATGCTGATTCCCTGTCGCTTGAAACCATGCTCGATCAGGAAGGCAATGAAGAGGAACCGTCTCTGGAAGCACTTCTTGAAGGGGACAATCCTTCGGAGAAAGCATAGGGTTCCTTGGCAAGGAAAGCGTATCCATGCGGAGTCGACCACTTTTCTCTAACCCGGCTGAGTGTTGACAATTTTCACCCGGCCGTTGGCCATGCCCCGCATTAAACATTTCAACAAGGAGAGAACATGATAACCCCTGTTGCCAGGCTGCTGCTTAATGTTTGTATCCTGCTCATGGTGACCACCGCCTGTTCAGCAGTTGCTGCCGGTGAATATACTTCAGCGCAACTCATTGATATTGCCGGCAGTCAACGGATGCTTACCCAGCGGATGCTCAGAGATTATGCCCTGGTCGGCTTGCAGATTACCTACCAGGACCCAGCCGCAGATCGCACAAAAACCGTACAGAAATTTTCAGATCAGCTTCAGACCCTGAAAACTGCTTTTATCAATGACGAGATACTGGCGGCCCTTGTTTCCGTAGAAACGCTGTGGACACCTCTAAAAGAAAAAGTTATGGCACAGCCTGATAAAGACAAAGCCCTTGCCCTGCTCAACGAACTGGACCAACTCCGCAAAGCGAGCAACAATGTTGTGCTTCTTATGCAGAAAGCCTCGGGAAAGGCAAAAGCTAAGGTCGTTAATATTGCCGGCCACCAGCGTATGCAGTCGCAACGCATGGCCGCCCTGTACATGCTTCATTTCTGGGGCGTGGAGAACTCTGATTTTTTTGAACAGTTCAAGAGCACTGTGGAAGAATTCAGAAAAGCACAGAATTATCTGCTCAAGGTACCAAGCAACACCCCTGAAATCAGGAAAAGGCTCTCACAGGCCGCTAAATCCTTTCGCTGGTTTGAAAAGGCTGCATACAGCCGCAGCAACCGATTAACACCGGAGGTGATCATGCGGAATTCAGATATCATCCTGCAGGTCATGAATGAGGCAACACAGTTATATGCCGCCATCTGATGTACAACCATTGTCTCTTAGATGAGTGAATATAACCATTACAGTATACAATACTTTCTTACTGAGGACTATTTCATGAAAAAACAGATTACCGCCACCTTCATTCTGCTGTCGGTGCTTTTCGCCCTTGCAGGACCGGTGGCTGCCGTTGAATTTCCCGGACGGCAGGAAGAAAAATACAAGGCGCTCAAAACTATTGAAATTGATGAGCTGCGCAAGAATTTTCTTGAGCATAACGTTGTGATTATCGATGTCCGCTCCAAACTGGAATATGACACGATCCATATCAAGGATGCCCTGCACCTGCCACTGTCGGGCAAATCATTCAGCGACGAGCTGCAAAACATTGCAGCAGACAAACAGGGTAAAAAAATAGCCTTTTACTGAAACGGCACAACATGCTTCAAGGCTTATGAAGCACAGTTACAGGCAGTCAGCTCTGATATCAACAATACATACACCTTTGATCTCGGCATCCCCGGATGGGCGGAGCAATACCCGCAAGACACTGTTCTTCTGGGAAAACCCCTCCCGGAATCACCAGTGAAGTTTATTCCAAAATCGGCATTCATAGAAAAAACGCTTGCCTGGGAAGATTTCAAAAAGAAAGCGGGGGAGCCGGGCGTGGTCGCCATTGACACCCGGGATTATATCCAGAAAGGTTTTCTCACTCAGGAGGCCGAAGAAAGGCTGCCCGACAGCGCCAGGAAACAGCTGGCGGAATTTCGCTCAAAAAACAAAACCATGCTCAATGAACTGGGTAAAAGAAAAGTCAGGACAGCATCCTTCGACCTTCTGCAAAAAGTTATCCTGAAGAACAAGAAATATCGCAGCCAGACATTGCTCATCTTTGACCAGGTCGGCAAACAGGTGCGGTGGCTGATGTATAATCTGGAGCTTGCCGGAATTAAAAATTATTATTTTCTTCGTGGTGGAGCAAACAGTGTGATTGGCCTGCAGGCTTACGGTAAGAATTAGGTGATCCCCTCCAGCCGCGACAGCTTACGGGCTATTAAAAGCCGCTGCTCACTGTCATTTGGTCATATACCGACAACCATAATGTTTGAAGGATAACTCCATGTTACCAGCCACAGCACCAGTGGTGACCGCTGATTTTGAGAATTATAAAGCAATGCAGGTTCTGCTGGTAGATGATGATTCGGCCCAGCGTATGCTGCTGCGTGTTCCTCTTGTCCGTGAAGGATATACCGTTCTGGAGGCTGAAAACGGTCGTGAGGCCATGGCTCTCTGTGCTGACAATCCGGCTATACGACTTGTCATCACCGACCTGTCCATGCCTGTCATGGATGGCTATGATTTTATCAAAGCCATCCGTGAACAGGCGAGTCGTTACATGTACCTGATAGTGCTGACCGGTGCTGATGACAAACAGGCCGTGGTACGGGCCCTTTCCCAGGGAGCCGATGATTTTCTGAGTAAACCGGCCCTGCCCGAAGAGTTGAAACTCAGAACCCGCAGCGGCTTTCGCCTGCTCCAGCTGGAAAGCACGGAAGAACTCATCTTCGGAATGGCCCGATTATCGGAGTATAGAAGTGAAGAAACAGGTTGCCATCTGGATAGGGTACGGATGTACACCCGGCTGCTGGCCAGAGACCTGGCGGAACAGTGTCCTGAAATGGGTATCACCCTTTCCTTTGCTGATGAAATCTCTCGGGTTTCACCTCTGCACGATATCGGAAAAGTGGCTATTCCAGATGCAATTCTCCATAAACCCGGCAAATTCACCCGTGAAGAATTTGCCCTGATGAAAAAACATACCGTCATTGGAGGCAACCTCCTCCGGGGTATTTACGAAAAAACAGGATCACCGGCCATAAAAACCGCCTTTGAAATCTCCATGTACCACCATGAACATTTTGACGGAAACGGCTATCCGGAAGGGCTTACCGGCAGCCGTATTCCCGTGGCGGCACGTATTATGGCGGTTGCAGATATTTATGATGCCCTCACCAGTGCACGGGCCTACAAAAAGGCCCTCAGCCATGATGAGGCCAGGCAGTTGATCCTTGAGGAACGCGGGAAACAGCTTGATCCGCAGCTGGTCGAAGCCTTTGTCCGCCAGGAGGATATATGGGAGACCGTCAAGGATCGGTTCAGCATATAATGATATCCTGTTCACCGGGACGGAAATGACAACTCAATTTTCTGTCCGAAACAGCAGTGGCCAGCCCATCCGAAACAGACCTTATTTATCCTGCTCCGACAAAAAATGATAAGTAAGGTGTCACACGCACCGGGATAATGAAAATATTCACTTTCAGAAAAACCTGTTTTTTTCTTGCCGTGGCTGCGGTCTTGTTCAGTATTTTGCTTGGTCTGTACAGCAGACAGAGCGGCTGGCAAAAGGACCTTGATCTGTACAGCATGCGTCTGCAGCGGGAAACAGAATTGTTTAACCGGGGCCTGAACCAGCTCACAAGTATATCCAAACAGCTCACCCACAATCCCCTGATCCTCAACATCTTAAATTATCATAACCAGCAGAAAAAACCAACCAGGATAGCAGCCCTGATGGTTACTAAAACCCTTGAGTCCATAGCAATGATAGAGAATATCTCGGCAGCGTATCTCATGGACATGAAAGGAAACTGCATCTATTCCAGTGAGCCGTCTTTTGTCGGCCATAACTATGGATTCAGGCCATATTTCCAAGCTGCCTTACAAGACAGTCCCATCCTTTACACGGCCATCGGAGTTACCTCGAACAAACTCGGAATTTTTTATGCCCGTCCCGTCAAAATCTCTTCACATGCCGTCGGCGTGGCGGTGATAAAAATCCGTCCCTCTTTTTTCAATATTTCATGGCTCAGTACCGCTTTTACCAGCGATCAACCGGCTGAATCAAATTTTCTGGTCGGATTGCTGACAGAGTCCGGCATATTTATCAACATAAAAAATCATAAGCTGTATACTTTCCAACCCATGAATCCGGCAACTGAGAAAAGACTTCAAGCCTCACGCCAGTTTCCCCCGGACAGGATTTCCCCGCTGAATTTCCCGCCCGGATTACTGACTGATATGAAAAACAACGCTATTGTTAAATCCACTAACGACAGCGGATCCACGTTTTTCTTTTTCCGGGCACCGTTGGGCTATGGTGGACTCTCCCTTGTCCACATTGTTGAAAGCGGATGGTTGCGCCGGACATTTCACTGGACTTCCCCTATCTATAAACGGTTTTTTTTACTCTCGGCAACCATGGTCTGCTTCTTGCTGCTGCTGCTCTATTTATTCTATAGAAAAAATGAAGAGATCATGATTGCCACGAATTCCCTGGCCCAGGAGACCAGACAGAGACTGGCAGATAAAAAAATATATCAAACCATCATAGACAAAAGTCCCGTGGGGTTCGTTTTCAGAGATTGTGGAACAAATAGAATAATTATGATTAACTCCAGCCTGTGTGAACTGTTTGGCAGGTCATCGGAAGAGTTGATCAACAACGGAATCGAAGGCTATATGA
>CAZKBZ010000003.1:43793-51158 GCA_964551175.1 uncultured Desulfobulbus sp. | reverse complement strand
ATGGATCAGCAGGCAGGGAGCCGCCATGTTCGGTTACACCAGGCAGGATGCTGAACGTCTGCCATCAAAGACACTTTTCAAGGATGAAGCTTCTTTTCAAGAAACCATTGATAAAGCGTTTAATAAATTCTCCCGTGATGAAATTTTCCAGGACGAACTGCAAATGCGTCGGAAAAACGGCAGCCTTTTCTGGTGCCGTCTAATCGGCAAAATTATTGATCCGCAGGATCCGGACATGGGAGCCGTCTGGCTCACGCTTGATATCCAACGCGACAGGGAAAAAAGAAAGATCCTGAAAGAAGCCCGTGACCAGGCACGCAAAGCCAGTCAGGCAAAGAGTTCTTTTCTGGCCAACATGAGCCATGAAATACGGACTCCGCTGAATGCGATCATCGGCATGGGGGAGATCATGGCCGATACGTCTCTTGACAACAAACAGCAATTTCTGCTGAACAACATAACACAATCCTCTACCTTTCTCCTGCACCTGATCAACGATATCCTCGACTTTTCAAAGATTGAAGCGGGCCGGCTCGAGCTTGATCCGAAACCATTCAACCCCAGAGACTGTATTGCCGGCGTTATTCAGACAAGCCATGCCCTGGCCGTTAAAAAGGGGTTGGATATTATAGAGCGGATTGACGACGGTATACCTGAATATATTATTGCCGATGAATTACGGCTGCATCAGGTTCTGATTAACCTGGTATCCAATGCCATCAAGTTTACCGATTCAGGTTCAATCACTATTGAAGCCGGCATCAAAAAGAAGGAGGGTGACCGCCTGTTCCTGTCTTTTGCCGTGCGGGATACCGGCATGGGAATTGCCCCGGAGCAGCAGCAGGCCATTTTTGAAAAATTCAACCAGGCAGACTCCTCCATTGCCAGAAATTTTGGCGGCACAGGTCTTGGGCTTGCCATTTCATCGCAACTGTGCAATTTGATGGGAGAGGGTATTTCCGTGACAAGCGTTCCCGGCCAGGGCAGCTGTTTTACTTTTACCCTTACCTGTTCACTGATGTCTGGGGAGGAGCTGGAACAGTTGGATAACCGCTGCAAGTCACTGCGTACGGATATTCCAAAACTTCAAATTTTACTGGTGGACGACAACAAAGCCAATCGATTTATTGCCAAGACCATTCTGGCCCGAAACAACGACCACCTGATTATCGAAGCCGGTTCAGGAATCGAGGCATTGAAACATTTGTCCCACACCTATTTCGATCTGATCCTGATGGATGTACGTATGCCGGTAATGGATGGTATCACCGCAACAAAAATTATCCGCGCCTGTGAAAACCGCCTGGACATGCCGGAACACGAGTGCCTCACAGAAGAACTCTGGCAACCATTATGTACCAGAATCAGGGATATCCACACGCCGGTCATCGCCCTGACCGCACATGCCCTGGACGAGGACAGGCGCATTTGTCTCAAGGCGGGAATGAATGGCTATCTGAGCAAACCTTTTACCAGCAAAGAACTCATTGCCGCCATACAGGGGGTTTTACCTCCAACTACCGAACCTCCCCATACGGCCCCGACCGAAGAAGCAAATGACTTTCAACTTCAGCACAATAACACTGCCATGAAAGATATTATCCAACAAGCCAACGAGCATTTACAAAAAACCTATGGACTGGATGGAGATGAACTGGAAAAAATGTGCCGCCTTTCTGCAGAAACCCTGCTCCATACTCTGGAGCAGGCCGGAAAAGCCCTGTCAAGAGCAGACATGGAACTGCTGTCCTCTGCCGCACACAAAGCCAAGGGCAGCCTCCTTGCCCTGGGCCTGGAGGAAGACGCGGGGCTTGCAAAAGAGATCGAAATCAAGGCAGGAAAGAATATCCAGCTGGATTACCGATCCAAGCTCTCGCAACTGCAGAGACATCTTACTGCTTTTATTGACATGTATGTAGGCCGGTAATCCGGAACCTGTTTAACAACGGGTGATTGTTGCCTACAACATCAGGACCAGATCATGAATGTAATTTTTTGTGAAGAATGCGGCGGAAAGAACATCATTTCGCCGGAACAGCTGCAACAGATCAAGACCAGCCCCCCGACATGCACGATCTGTGGGAATGCGATGTCCCAGGAAACAATAATTGACCATGGTGCCCATGCTGCGACCGTAGATACTTCCCAGTATCACCTTTTGTTCATTGACGATGACAGGCTGTACCAGGAACTGCTGATATCGATCCTGGCTGACGAGTATACCCTTTCCGTTGCCTCCTCGGGTGAACAGGGATTACAGCTTGCTGAAACAATTGTTCCCGATCTTATTCTGCTGGATGTCAATATGCCGGATATGGATGGTTATTCGGTTTGCCGACAACTAAAGGGCAACCCTCGCCTGCGCCACATACCGGTACTCTTCGTTACTGCAATGACCGACAAAGGCATGGAGAGTAAAGGATTGGTTGCGGGAGCAGTGGATTATATTTCCAAACCCTTTCAAAAAGATGTGCTTCATGCACGCATCGATCTTCAGCTCAAAATAAAACAGCTTCTTGAACAGCAGAAACAGCAGCAGGAACACCTGAAAAAATTACTTCATCAGGTTACTCATGCTGCGGAAACAGAACAGGAACAACTCAAACAGGAAAGGGACAACTTTTATCATATCTTAAATAATCTCAAAGAATTAATTACAATTCAAGATACAGACCGACGTATTATCTGGGGTAACCAGACCGCCCTGGATTTTTTCAACATCAGGCTTTCTGAACTCATCGGTAAATCATGTCATGAGGTGTACCAGGCAAATTCCAAAATATGCCGTCAGTGTCCTGTGGGGGATACAATAACAAGCATGTTCAATGAACCGGTAATCCTGGAAAGAAATAATTCTCCACCGTTGCAGCAGATCCATATACCGCTTCTTGACAGTGACGGTACGCTGACCGGTGTCGCCCATGTTGTCACTGAAATGACCGCCTGGCTCATCTAAGTCCTGCGGTAACATATTCCTCCAAAATCCAGGATAACCAATACCCGAGAGGAGGCTTCAGGTGATCAGCAGCAGGTAATCAACATTGTCAACCGGTTATACTCCTGCCCGGTCATTAAGCTAGATGTTGACCAGGATCTGGATATTTCCTTCAGCATTGGTATCGCTCTGTATCCAGGCCATGCTGAAACACCGCAACACCTGCTCAGGCATGCAGATGATGTGATGTACATGGCAAAACGTCTTGGCAAAATCCGGTATTATATTGCTGAACAAAAACAGTCATGAACATGCATCCGGGTATTCAACCAGCGAGATTTACAAGAAAAAGACTCAACAACGGGAAATAGGTGATAATGACAAGGGTCACCATGAGCAGGGCGAGAAAGGGCAGCGTGGCCCCGTACAGCTGAATCACCGGCCTTTCAAACTTATAGCTGGCCAGAAAAAGATTGAGTCCCACCGGCGGTGTGCAGTAGCCGATCTGCAGATTGGTCAGAAAGATGATGCCAAGGTGAATCAGGTTGACATCATAGCCTCTGGCAATGGGGACGATGAGCGGTACCACCAGCACCAGGGCGGAGAAAATATCGAGCATCGAACCGACGATAAGCAGAAATATATTGAGCAGCAGCAGAAAGGTGTACTTGCTGGAAATATACTGACGGATAAACTCAAAAAGACGCATGGGCACTTCCTGGTCCACCAGAAAATTGGTCGAAGCCATGGAGGCGGCAAGAATAACCAGAATTCCACCAAAGAGCATCATTGACTTGACCATGATCCCGGGCAGTTGTTTGAACTGAATATCCCGGTAGAAAAAAACCTCCACGATCAACACGTAACAGGCGGTGATAGCAGCGGCTTCTCCGGCAACAAGAAAGCCGCCGTATATACCTCCCAGAACCAGGAACGGCAGAGGCAGTTCCCATATCGCCTCCCTGAGCCCGGCAATGATTGCGCGAAGATTTGTTCTGGTCTGCACCCTGGTCTGAGCAGGATTTTTTGCCATGGAGTAGACAATAAGGAAGGCAAGCATGACCAGGCCAGGCACGATGCCGGCTAAAAACAGCTGGTCAATCCTGGTTTCAGCAATAACACCATACAGGATAAGCGGCAGGCTGGGCGGGAACAGCAGGCCGAGGCTGCCTGAAGATGTGATCAGGCCCAGGGCGAATTTTTCTGAATAGTTGTCCTGAACAAGTGCCGGAAAGAGCAGGCCGCCCAGGGCAAAAATGGTTACCCCGGAAGCCCCGGTAAAGGCAGTGAACACGGCACAGACCAGGAGCGAGACAACCGCCAGGCCTCCAGGCATCCAGCCCAGCAGCAGATGCGACAGCTTCAGCATGCGCTGGGGAGCTCCGCTTTCCGACAGCAGGGTACCGGCAAAGATAAAGAGCGGCAGTGCCAGCAAAAGCGGTGTATCTGCCAGTCGTGACATCTCGATAATGACCACGGACACATCAATGCCCACAGAATAAAAAGAGATCAGCGCCAGAGCAGAAATAACGATGAACAGCGGGCTGCCTATCAGGGCCAGGGCCAGGGTGAAGAGTTTCAGGAGATTCAAGGCAAAGGCTCCGGCTCTGTTTCCTGATCGTCCGGTCTTGAAATGAGCAGAATATCCTGGAGCAGGGCAAGAAAAAAATGGACCGCGATCAGAAAAAAGGCCAGGGGAAAAATCAGGTTCCACACCCATGAGGGCAGAGACAGCAGCGAAGTGCCGCCAAAGGCCGCCTCGTTGCGGACAAAGACAATTGCAGCCCAGGTCAGGGATCCGGTCACAAGACAGGAGAAGAAATCAAGCACCAGCTGCAGCCAGGGCTTGAACCGTTCAGGGGCCAGGTAGCCGACAACATCAATGGCGATATGTTTGCGCTCTCTTGTCGCCACCACTGCCCCTAACATGCCGCTCCAGAGGACAAGGTAACGAAGCAGGGGGTCGGCCCAGAGCAGACCGCCCGAGAAAAAAGTCCGCAGCCCGATCTGCAGACAGGCAAGACTGATCATACAGCTCAACAGCAAACAGAGAAAACCGTCAAGCAGCCATTTCCATAAAAGTGATATCCGGGAGGTGAGCTGCTTTTTTCCCATAAAATCCCTTGAGATGGGTTATTGGACGTTTTTCTCTGCAGCCTGGCTGCGAACAGCTTCCAGCAGTTTCAGCGTGAGATCATAACTCTCTGTGCTGAACGCCTTGTCTCCCATGCGCTGGACTGTTTCATCCCGTTTTTCTATCAGTTTCCGGGCATCAGCAGGGTCCGGCGGCACCATGGAAACACCGTTGTCGATCAGCACCTGACGGGCCTCCAGGTTGCTTTTCCGGGTATCCTGAATGAGCAGATCAAAATGTTTTTTTGCCGTGGCTTTAACCAGTTTTCTATAGTTTTCAGGTAATCGTAAAAATTTTCTGCGATCAAGCAGAAAAGCCCCATAGGCATAGCCAAAGGGGATATCAGAGACATAGACGGTCTTGGTGAACCATTGCAGCACAATTGAACCATACAGCGAGTTAAAAACTGTTTCCACCATACCTGTCTGCAGGGAGGTAAGCACATCCGGGATTGCAAGGGGAATCGGAGTGATGCCAAGGGTGTCCAGGTAGGCATTGGAGATCGGATCCCCTTCCGGAGCCCAGGTTTTGCTGTCTTTAAGTTGGGGCAGGGTGGAAATTGGAGTAGTGGACATGGCATAGACAAATCCGACCTCGGTCATGGCGATCAGTTCCAGACCCTTTTTGGCAAAAGCAGCGGTGAAATAATCCAGCATGCCGGCTTTCACCTTGTCCACCTCGTCGTAGGACTGGAAGAGAAAGGGAATGCCCATCACCCTGAAATCGGGAACCACCGAACCGATGCCGGTCATGGTAAAGCCGCCTCCATGCAGCTGGCCGATCTGCATTTTACGGTACATGGCCCGGTCATCCCCCATAATGCCGCCGGCGTATACTTTAAACCCTACCTCACCATTGCATTTTTCTCCCACCTCACTGACAAAATCGTGGAATCGCCTGGTCCAGATGCTGCCTTCTGGAGCAATAGTTGCCACCTTGAAGGTATACTTTGCCCCTGCCAGAGCCGGACTCACTGATAACAGGATAAGAAGCAGGACAAATAAAGACTGCATTAAGTTAACTCTCTGCACAATAGTCTCCTGCACCGGATCATCTGATGCTGACAGCTCAAGGCCTATCAACAAAATAAAATTATTAAAAAAATTGATCGATCTGTTCAAGAAGCTTTACTGCCCGCCGTTTTGCCACCTGGTTAACCAGGGTAATGTCCGGTCGTTTTTCCACAGGAAAGCTGATGACCTCCTGTAAAAGCTGTTCAAACAGATCCCGATTATAGGTCATTTTTGCATAGGTTTCAGCGTAGGCTACCTGGGCCGGCAGGAATTCCCTGTCTGAGATTGCCAGCGCCTTTTCAAAATGAGCCCGACTCAGCTCCGGTTTACCGCCCAGAAGAGGAGGCTTGGAGCCGTAATACACACCCAGAAAAATATGGCCTCCTCCATGGTAATAGGTTTCATCAAGCTCAACCGACCGCTGCATCAGCTGTTCAACCCTGACCAGTTGCGCCATGGAAGCAGGTGATCCCCCCTGGTAGCGTATCCAGGTTGCCCAGCCGTTTCCTGCCCAGAAAAGAGCCGGAACATCCTTTTTATCCATTTCAGCAAGTGCCTTTTGAAACTCAGGCAAGGGTATGGTCGAAGCAAACGAACGATGACCGGTTCGGGCTAAAAAAGCCAGACCATATTTTTTGGCCTTTTCACTGACAACCACTGCCCGCTCAGGTCTGCCGCAACCATCAAGGGCCGCGGTATAGGAGGTAAAGGCCTGCGTTGCCGCCAGGAGCAGAGATTTATCATCAGGATTTGAGGCCAGCATGCTGTCGATCATCAACAGAAAGGCCGGGGTTCCGTCACAGACAAGCTCAAGGTCAGTCTGTTGCTGCAGATTATCGACTGTCGGCTGCATAATCGAGCCGACAATCATCCTGGTGCAGCCACTACTGCCTAAGAGAAAAAAAAGGAAAATGATTGTCCGCAGATGTGATTTCATACACTCGCACTATAGTGACTGCAGACCTGTCCTGTCAATACGGAGCAAAAAAATCCCTGCTCTCTTCTCAGCTTAAAAAACTATTCGGTCAGGTTGATTGAAGCATTCGAACAAATACCCACTGGTTGTCTGTGGACAGATCTGATCTGAAACAATAACCGTCTCTGTTGAAACCCTGCAGGTCTGCTGGCCTGGTGATCCCGTTTCGGATGACGAAATCGACCATGGCTCCCCGGGCCCGTTTGGCGTAAATGGCTATGGTCTTCAGCTTCCCCTCTTTTTCCTGTTGAAAAGAAAGCGTCAGAATATCTGCCTGCAAATCTTTTCTGCGGATAACCTTGAAGTA
>CAZKBZ010000003.1:31989-43693 GCA_964551175.1 uncultured Desulfobulbus sp. | reverse complement strand
GTCCACATTCATGGGATTAAACTGGTCACCCCGAAACATGAACAGGGCCTGGCGGCTGTTAACCGGCGTGAAGGGAAACTGAAAATCCTTGAACCGCTGATGGTTGAGCGCTGCCAGTTTGTCACTCATTTTCATCAGCTTTGCCAGCTGCACTTGATCAAGCTGTTGCAGTCGCCTGACGAGTTGCTCTGTTTGATCTATAAAAAGCGACTGACTGTAGTCACCACGAATGGGAACATTAAATTCCTGGGTCTTGGAGGGGGAGATAATGAGCAACATGGTAGAGGAAGGTTTCAGGTATCAGGTATCAGGTATCAGTACAAGCACAGGATGCTTTCCTCTTCATTCTCTTCAAGTACAGTATAACTACATCGTATAGAGACCTTGTGGTAAGGTCTACTTCTTTTTCCCTGGTTTGACTCGTGCCGTGGCAACGGCTTTCCAGGGTTCTTCCGGCCAAAAATGCTTTGGATAGCGGCCTTTGAGCTCTTTGCGCACTTCAAAATAGCTTGAGTCCCAGAAGCCTCGCAAATCCCGGGTTACCTGCACAGGTCTCCGTGCCGGTGAGAGCAGGTGCAATACCACCTGTACCCTGCCCCGACAGATTGTCGGCGTTTCGGAAAGACCGAACATTTCCTGCAGACGAACGGCAAGCACAGGCGGCTGGCCAACCTGGTACTGCAGCCTAACCTTTGAACCGCTGGGTACCCGGATGTGGGTGGGTGCATCACGAACAAGCCGTTGCTGCTGCCTATAATCAAGACCGGCAAGCAGAATCTGCTTAAGATTAAGTGCACTGCACTCCTTTATGCTTTTTACACCCTGCAGATACGGCCCCAGCCACTGTTCAAGATCGTCCAGCAGAACATCATCTGAATAGTCCGGCCAGTTCTCTTCAGGCTGCCATTGCCTGAGACATCCCAACCTTGCCTGTAGAAGCCGGGCGGCCGGCGTCCAGGGCAGGACATTCAGCCCTGATTCCCGTATTCCGCTGACAAGAGCGGCCTGTACTTCTTCCTGATCAGGATCAGTTATACTCTTGTCGGCAACAACCAGCTCACCAAGGCAGGTGGAGTGACGGCTGATCACTGACTGCGTTCTCCTGTCCCAGTACACCTCTTCACGTTCTGTGAGCTCATCATGAAACAGCTGTTCAACCTCATTAAGATCAATTGCCGCAGCCAGAAATATTCGGCCGTCACGACTGCGAAGGTCCTGAGAGGCTACCACCAGCCACTCTGATGCAGCCAGGGGATCATGTTCCCGCAGTTGACCGCCGCGGCCGGACACCAGCTTGTAACTTCGGCCTGTTGCTGTTCTTCTTTTGGCTATCCGGTCGGGATAGGCCAGGCCAAGCAGGCCGCCAAGGGACAGGGAGCGTGCCTGATTCTGTTTTATTTTCCTGAGCCGGTCCGTTATTTGACGGCTCACCTGGTCAACCCTGCTGCAAACGCCGGGATGTCCGCCCATGCTGCGGACAGCCGCCATGCCCTGGCTGCGAAACCGCTGCAGACAGTAGAGCCGGTTATCAAGATCAGCACTGTCACTGTCTGGCAGCAGATCACGCTCCGAAAGCAAAGCTGCCAGGTCAACGGCCTTTTTCCTGTTCCTGCTGCCGGCCAGCACCACCATTCCGGCCAGACGGGGATGCAGGGGCAAGGCCGCCATCTGTCGACCTAATGATGTTATCAGACCCTCTTGAGTAAGGCCTCCCAGGCTGGTCAGTAATCTTTTTGCCTGCAAAAATGAAGATTCAGGGGGCGGGTCGAGCCAGCTGAGCCGGCCGGGATCTGTTACTCCCCAGTTGGCCAGTTCCAGCACCAGGGAGGCCAGATCGGCCTGGCGGATTTCAGGCTGATCATATTCCTGCAGGCCGGTATCAACACCCTTGTTCCACAGCCGGTAGCAGGTTCCCGGTTCCAGCCGCCCTGCTCTGCCGGCCCTCTGTTCAGCCGAAGCCCTGGAAATACGGACCGTGTCCAGCCTGGTCAGGCCGGTGTTGGCATCAAAGCGGGGGACCCGTTTCCAGCCGCAGTCAACAACCACCGTGATCCCCTCAATGGTGACACTTGTTTCAGCAATGGTGGTGGCCAGAATAACGCGCTGCCGTCCGCCCGGGTCAGGCCGGATCGCCTGTTCCTGTTCCGCCGGTTTAAGACCGGCATGCAGGGGGCGGACAACAATATTTTCAAATTCTGTCAGTTGCTGCTGCACACGCCTGATTTCGCCGATCCCCGGCAGAAATACCAGCATATCACCCTGTTCCTGATCAAGTATCCGCCGGATTGCCCGCACAGTGGTACCAGCAAGATGATCGGGCCGACTTGAATCAAGTTGCGGCAAAGGAGGCAGATATTCTATCCGCACCGGATACATGCGCCCATGACCGGTAATCACCGGGGCCCCGGCCATCAGCTTGCTGACCGATTGCGTATTCATGGTGGCGGACATGACCAGCAATCGTAGGTCATTCCGCAGTCCTTCAATCATGTCCAGGCAGAGGGTAAAGGCCAGGTCCGAATCCAGGCTGCGCTCATGGAACTCATCAAAGATCACAAGTCCGACTTCCGCCAGTTCCGGATCCTGCTGCAGGCGACGGGTGAGCAGCCCTTCGGTGATTACTTCAACCTTTGTCCGGGCAGATATCCTGCGATCAAAACGAACCTGGTAACCAACAGTTTTGCCGACCTTTTCACCAAGCAGACCGCTCATGTAGCCTGCAGCCAGCCGTGCCGCCAGACGGCGGGGCTCAAGCATCAATATTTTTTTACTGCCAAGCCAGGGAGCATTTCTCAACACCAGGGGAACAAGGGTTGTTTTACCCGAACCGGGAGGTGCAACCAGTACAGCCGAGCCATTATCGGCCAGGACCTGTTCAAGTTGGGGCAGGACTTTCCGGACAGGAAGATTCATTATACAAGGTAGGAGGTATGAGGTTGAAGGTAGAAAAAACTACAAAATGTTATCCCCTTTCATCTTCCTGCTCTTATCTTCCCCCTCCATCTGCTGAACATCTCGGTGCGGGCGCCTGCTGAACGCCTGAGGACCGGAATATTGACGTCCACGTAATCAATGACCAACGCTTTTTTTCCCTCTGCCGGGCGCATGACCCTGCCCACGACCTGAAGCAGGCGGCCCTCAAACTTGATGGGCGTGGCCAGTACCAGGGAAGTTAGTCCTGAACAGTCAAAGCCCTCGCCGATAAGCTGCAGAGTAGACAGCAGGACCTGAACCTGTCCGTCCTGCACACGGCCGACGATCTGGGCTCGCACATCCGCAGACAGCCGTCCGGTGAGCAGTTCAGTGAACACCCCCTGCTCCTGCAGTTTGCGTGACAGCACTTCACAGTGGGCCACCCGATCGGACACAACCAGCACGGTACCAGTGTGCCCCTTGTGGACCATGGCAGCTACATCTGCGGCGATCTGACTGTTTCGCTCATCGTTTCCGGCCAGGGCCTTGATCAGTTTCGCGTATTCACCGCGATAACCATACGTAAAAGCGGTCTCGCGCTGGATAAAGTCCGGCCGCACTACTGCACCGCTGTCTGCCAGCACTCCGGCATCCACAGCATGGACGCGATCACCCATGTAGGTGTAAATAAGTTTCGTCATGCCGTCTTCACGACGAAAGGCGGTGGCAGACAATCCCAGCATGTAAAAGGCATCAAAAGCAGTGACCACGTCGGTGAACAGACTGGCCGGAACCCGATGACATTCATCAACAATAATCTGGCCGAAAAAAGGTGTGAGTTCCTCCAGCCGCTTGCGGGCCGTGTTGACGATTGCCACGGTTACCGGCTGCAGGTCAAAGCGACCTCCTCCTGCCTGACCGGCCCTGATACCGAGAAAGGTATCAATTCGCTCCATCCACTGATGAAGCAGCTCCCTGGAATGAACAATGATAATGGTCGGCTGTCTGCGCTCGGCAATCACCTGCAGGGCCATGACCGTCTTGCCTGAACCGGTTCCGGCCTCCAGTACGCCGAAGGAGCGCTGAACCACGTCCTGCACTGCCTGCTGCTGGTAAGGCCTCAGTTTGCCAGCAAATGAGAATGCAACATCAGCCAGTTTTCGTCTGCGGTCAATTATTTCCGGTCCCACACCAAGACGATCTCTGCAGAGCCTGACAGCCCGGTTGCCGAAGCCACGGGGAAAGATGAGCGTACTGCCCTGTTCGCGAAAGAAATAGAGCTTTGGTTTCAACTGTTTGCCGACCCAGCGGGAATAACGTTTGGCATCCATGTATTTTGGATTGTTGACGGTCAACTGCTGTCGGATGGCTGCAAGAAGTGTTTCCGGAGCTCCTCGCAGGATGCACTCTGAACTCACCTCCAGTAGCAGTGCTTGATCAGTCTTGCTCTGCCGAGTATTATCTGCTACCATTTCGTCTCAAAATCAACAATGCTCTTGCATCCCTCCACAACAGACCATGCCCAATACTCTCGCTCATTTCGGCATCCAGACCCTGGCAAGCAAGGGCGTGTTCCAACAGGTGGATGTCAAGTGGATCGGCCTGGGCTGTCTTATCCCTGATCTGCCCTGGATCACGCAGCGACTGATCCATCCTCTGTCCATAGTCGATCCGATCGACCTGCGTATCTATGTAATAATCCAATCAAGCCTGTTTTTCAGCCTGATCCTGTCCGCAGCCATCTGCCTGCAGGTTAAAAACAGCAGCAGAATCTTTTTTGTGCTTGGATTCAACTGCTTATTGCACCTGCTGCTCGACCCGACCCAGATCAAATGGGCCAACGGCAGCCTTCTGCTGGCTCCCTTTTCCTGGCAGCTGACTTCTCTGGGCTGGTACTGGCCTGAACAGCTCACCACCCATCTGCTCACCCTGGCCGGCCTTATGATCTACCCGATCTTTGCCTGGCGGGACCGGCACAGGGAAGTGATATTCATCCTGGACAAGAAACGCCAGGCAGCGACCGGTCTGTTACTGGCAACATACCTGTTATTACCCCTGCTTCTCTTCAACGGCCCCCTGCAGGCAAACAATCACTTTTCCGCCACTTTGAAAAACCAAACCGACAGGACAGGCGCCTACATTGAAATCGACCGAAAACCCTACCTGTCGAACAATAAAACAATTGCTGCCTATTCCAACGAACTGTTGAAACTCACAGGCAACCTGCCGGACCATGATGCTATTCTCTCTCTACAGGGGCGATTTACCGATGACTCCACCATACTCATTTCCAAATACCATGTCCACACTACCATGCGTGACATTTACTCCCAACTCGGTATTTTCATGCTTCTGGTGAGCTGGCTGGTTGCACTCCTGAACAAACATATTAAGATAGAGCAATTGTTCCACTGAACCCGTAACAATGACTGGACAGCAGCTATTGTTTTTACACCTGAATTGGGCTATTTTTGTGAAGAGATATACTTAGATTTTGATACAGCAAGGATTTGGTGCAGATCGAGTAAAAAATCGCTCAATTCAGGCTTACACAAGGACATTCCATGACCATTATTACCCGATTTTTCCTTCTCCTCGTCATACTCTGTGCAACTGCCATCAACGGTCGTGCACATGCAGCAACAAGTCTGCCAATGACACTTACCCTGCCTGCCCCGGCACTGCACCAGGCCATCAGCGACATACTTCCGCTCCCCATTGAGCAGAACAGCAAGCAGTTTCAGGGAACCATATCCGTTGATTCCATCAGCAAGCTTGCAATCTACGACAACCTGATCTCACTCCAGGGCCAGGTATCCGGGAACGACATGCAACTAACCACCAATGTCGGTGGGCAGGACATCAAACTCAAATTAGGCAAGCTCGTCCTTCCTGTAAACTGCGACATATCCCTTCGTTATGATTCCAGCAAAAAGACCCTTTTTCTCATTCCGAGATTCCAGAATCCTACTCACGGCAGCAGCAACTCCGCAAAAACCCTGTTGCCCCTGCTCAATGCTCTCGGGAACCGTGAGTATCCGGTGACACTGGAAACTATAAACGCTTTTAAGGCCAGAATCGGTTCAAAAAACATCTCCGTACTCATGGAACCGGTTGACATCCAGGCCGGCAACAACGAAATGATTCTCAAATTCCACCCGATGACGGGAAAAAACCATTGAACACCACAGCCAGCATGATATTATAAAGGCCACCCTAAAGTAATAACAACTCTACTTTCCAATGGAGAAATTCATGTCTGACGACTGCCTTTTCTGCAAAATAATTAAAGGGGAAATACCGGCCGACAAGCTCTTTGAAGACGATGAAATCTTAGCCTTCCGTGATATTGCGCCCCAGGCGCCGGTTCATTTCCTGGTAGTTCCCAAAAAGCATATCAGCGGCCCTTCTTCAATGACCCGGGAGGATGAACAGCTGATCGGTAAACTGGTGCGGGTCGGCGGCGAAATAGCCAAACAGGAAGGCACTGATGATTTTCGCGTGGTCTTCAATAATGGGGCAGAGGCGGGTCAAGTGGTTTTCCACCTCCACATGCACATTCTTGGAGGACGAAGGCTGACAGGGCCTTTAGGGTAAGCACAGAATCCTTGTATCCAGAAACGGAGGGGCATCATGGGCGACCAACTGAAAAAAAGTGAAAAAAAACTTGCAAAGGAATTCGAGAAAACCGGCAGGAAAATCATCAGCCAGGCCAAAAAACAGGGCCTGATCGCCATTAACAACCGTACCAAACTGTTTATTCACGGCCGCCCCAACCGCCGCTGGTGGTTTGCCGATAAAAAAACCCTGCTGCTCATCTCCGTTGAATATGGTCTCTGCGATGATGAAGCACTGGCCATGCTGAAACGAATCGCTGCAGAATAAGCCAACCTTCCGGGCTGTTCAGACAACCGCCCAACAGCAAGGCTTGCATACTGCCCTGACCTGTTTTTTCTTGTCAGTTGAAACGACAGGACGCAAGCCACTTGGAAAAGTCTTCACCGGGAAGCGGTCTGCTGAAATAATAGCCCTGCAGGATGTCACAGTTCAATTCTTTCAGCCGGGCCGCAGTTTCTTCATTTTCAACCCCTTCTGCGACCACTTTCATGCCCAGGTTATGGGCAAGGTCAATTGTTGCACAGACGATGACAGCATCACTGTCATTTTGCAGCATATCAATAACAAACGACTTGTCTATCTTGACCTCGCTGGCCGGCATTTTTCTTAAATAGGAAAGGGATGAATAACCGGTCCCGAAATCATCAATCGAGATTGTGATCCCCATACCAGCCAGCCTGAGAAGGATTTCCAGGGCCAGGTCCGGATCTTTCAACACGGAAGTTTCTGTGATTTCCAAAGTGAGTGTCCCTTCCGGCAGTTTGTAGGAGGACAACAGGCCGATGACAGCCTCCGGCAGCTCGGGGTCTAGCAGGATATAGGGAGATATATTGACGGCCACTCCGATTTCAATTCCTTTTTCGTGCCAGAGGACAGCCTGGGACAGTGCATTCTGCAGAACCCACCAGGAAAGCTGCTTGATCAGGCCTGACCGCTCGGCAAGAGGAATGAATTCATCCGGCGTCATAAATCCATGCACGGGATGGTTCCATCTGACCAGGGCCTCCACACCACCAATTTTGTCATTCTCGATTGATAGTTTAGGCTGGTAATACAACTCCAGCTCATCCCGATCAAGAGCCTGGCGCAGTTCACCCATCAGTGTCAAACGCCGCGGACTGTGCCTGTCCATTTCCGGTGTGTAGATGGAGAAACCGCGGTTATCCTGTTTGGCAACATACATTGCCACATCCGCCCGCTGCATGATGGTGTCGATATCCTTGCCATGTTCCGGATATAAAACACCCCCGATACTTGCCTGCACATCCAGAGTTAACCCTTCCATCCGAAAAGGGCTTTTAAAGGACTTCTGTATTTTTCTGATAATCGTATAAATATCCTCACGTCTGGTTATTGCAGGAAGCAGAATACCGAATTCATCTCCTCCGAGACGCGCCAGAGTGTCGGATTGACGCACTACACGCTGGAGCCGTGCTGCCACCTGTTTCAGAAGACGATCGCCGTTATAATGGCCCAGGGTATCATTAATCTCTTTAAAACGGTCAAGATCAAGAATGATAAAGGCCAGGATCTGCTGTGACCGCTGAGCATGACTGATTGCCTGTTCCAGCCTGTCACACAGCAATACACGATTTGGAAGATCAGTGAGAGCATCATGGGTGGCATCATGCATTGCCTGGTGCTCCAGGGCAGCTGTCTGCTCCCTGAGTTCCCGGGTCTGGTCTACGACCATACTGCTTGCCTGCAAAACAATCTTAGAACTTACATATTGTCCCCAAAAGGCAAAGATAAACGGCATGGCATCCAGAACCCAGAGGGTCATATTTGACTTCTGAGCCTGAAATATTCCCTCCAGGCTCACTGAGCCGGTATTCATGACAGAAGTAGCAAGGGTGGCAATGATGACAGCAGCCCCTGCTATCAAAACACCGTATACCGCATATTTTGTAACACGGGACTTCATCAGCTTGACATTGTACTGCAATGTCTGTCCCATAATATCCATGGCTTTATCCTGACAGGTATGGAGGAGTTGATACGTTTAAAATTCTACGGGCACGCGCAACGAGATTGAACTCTTCGACCTTTCAACTCCTCAGTTGTCACGTACTGCACCTTTTAATAATACACCTCCTGTACAACAAAAGACAAGCTGGCCATTTCATTATCCTGGCTGACAAACAGAATATTTCTGATATTTATGCATCAGCAGCCAACCGCACATGCAGAGGCTTCATGAATCAGAAATTGAGCAGCTGAGAAGAAACTACAGGAACCGGCACGTTCCAGCAAAGGAAAAAGGAGAGAAAGACAGGTGATTAATGTATGTGATCCGATACAACAACATGAAATAAGCTGTTGATGGCGCGCCCATCAGGATTCGAACCTGCGACCTACGGCTTAGAAGGCCGTTGCTCTATCCAGCTGAGCTATGGGCGCGTGATCAAGATTTGCTGTAATTGTAACGGGGAGAGACTGAGAAATCAACTCTCATTTCGTGTGGCATTTTTACAGACTTTGCACGCCTCGTTCAGTTCCCATGCCGGACCTGTTGCCGTATCGTGCACTGTAATACCATGACTCAGGAGTTCTGCTCTGGCCTTATCAGCAGCAACCCAGTCCTTGCAGCGGCGGGCCTCTTCCCGCTGCTCAATGAGCCGGTTGATTTCCGGGGCAAGTGTACACTGTTCCAGACGCAGAAAACCAAGCACCCTGTTCATTCTGCGCAGGGCTTCAAAGATCTCGTTTTTCTGATCCAGGTCAAGGGTACCGGACTGCAGAACCGGATTTGTTTTTTTGATAAAGTCAAAAAGGGCGCCGATTGCTCCGGAGATGTTCAAATCGTCGTCCATGGCTGTAACAAAACGGCTTTCCAAAGCAGAGACATAAGTGGTTATTTCCGGATGCGGTAAACCGGGCGGCAGGCAGAGCAGCTTGCGGGTGAACTCATCAATACGTTTCAGGGCGGTGCGCACAGAGTCCAGCTTTTTATAGGTGAACCGCAGCGATTTCCGATAATGGACGCCGAGAAGCATGAAGCGGATTTCCCGCCCGCTGTATCCCCTGTCAAGCACATCCTGCAGGGTTACCACATTGCCTGATTCGGCTGACATTTTTTTACCATTCTTCAGCAGCAGGCCCGAATGCAGCCAGTAGTTGGCCAGCGGCTTACCGGTCAGAGCCTCGGCTATGGCAATTTCATTTTCATGGTGCGGGAACATCAGGTCCTGACTGGCCGTGTGGATATCCAGGGTCTCACCGAGATACCGGGTAGACATTGCCGAGCACTCAATATGCCAGCCTGGACGGACATTCCCCCAGTCTGTTTCAAAAAAGATTCCCTTTTTCAATTCCGTCAGTGTTGAGCGCTTGAGCAGGGTGAAGTCCCGTGGATTATCCTTTTCATAGTTATCCAGATCAACGGTGTGGCCCAGTTGAATTTTACTCAGGTCGATGCCGGACAGTCGTCCATACGTCTTAAATTTTGAGATATCAAAGTAGATGGAGCCGTGTTTTTCATAGGCATATCCTTTATGGATCAACTCATGGGCAATCTCAATCATGTCTCCAACATGTTCCGAAGCCCGGGGATACCCTGAAAAATCATTTATTCCAAGGGCTTTTATTGCCTCCCGGAACGCAAAAATATACTGGCTGGTGAACTCGTTCAGGTCCATACCGGCCTTTTCCGCACCTGCAATGGTATTATCGTCAAGATCGGTAAAGTTCATAAAAGACTTCACCTTAAAGCCCTTGAACTGGAGATAGCGGGTCATCAGGTCGGCTACGACGAATCTTCGGCAATGGGCCAGATTTGGCAGCTCATAGGCAGTGGGACCACAGGCATAAAAAGTAATTTCCTTTGCATGGACCGGCCGGAATACCTGTTTCCTGCGAGTCATGGTATTGTATAATTTCAGCTGCTGCTGCCTGGTTTCCTGTTTTTCCTGTCGCACAAAAAGCGGGGTGCTCAGGTAACGTTCTCCACCATCGGGAAATAAGGCCACCACATAGCCGTCCTTTACCTCTGCTGCCCTGTCCATGGCTGCAAACATGGCGGCACCTGAACTCATACCCACAAAAACACCTTCCTGACGGGCCAGCTGCCTAGCGGTGCGGAAGGCATCCTCATCAGCCACATTGACAATCCTGTGGGGTAATGATTTGTCAAATATCTCAGGCTTATAGGACTCTTTCATATTCTTGAGCCCCTGGATCTTGTGACCAAAATAGGGCTCCACAGCAATTACCCGCACTTCCGGGTGATGCTCCCTGAACCAGGTGGATAAACCCATGGCCGTGCCGGAGGTGCCCAGGGTAACGATAATATCGGTGACCTGACCGTTTGTCTGCTGCCAGATCTCCGGGCCGGTTGTATTGTAATGAGCCTGCCAGTTGGCAACATTGTTGAACTGGTCAGTGAGAAAGTAAAGATCCGGATGCTCGCGGGCCATGGCATATGCTTTTTCTATGGCACCGTCGGTAGATCTCCTGGCCGGAGTAAGTATGATTTCAGCACCATAGGCCTGCATGATCTGGCGTCGCTCGACGCTTGCTGATTCCGGCATGACAAGCTGACAGCGATATCCCTTGGCGGCACAGACCATGGCAAGACCAATACCGGTGTTGCCGCTGGTGGCTTCAAGCAGTATTTTATCCGTAGTCAGCTCACCGCTTTCTTCTCCGGCCTCGACCATTGACAGGGCGATTCGATCCTTTACCGAACCACCAGGATTCAGACATTCCAATTTGGCGTAGATCTTACCACCGCCAGGTGGATTCATCCGAGAAAGTGAAATAATGGGCGTGTTGCCGATTAATTTGAGAATATTCATGGAACAGTCACCAGCTGCGGCTGCAGCAAAATGCTTCTTTTTTTCAATACTATGAAAATCATCATTCCCATCTTTCATAGAGTACAGACAGCAGGATAATTGTATCAAGATAAAAACAAGACCAGACCTGACGACCGCCCTGCTCTGATTTTCCGCCTATTCCGTCCTGTTTTTCGTTGTCAGACAAAGCCAGAGATTACAGAATGCTTCCCTTGCATCCGGATTTCGTATATTTTCCGCCATCAGCCGAAATTTTCTTTCAGCAACGGGATCAACACTGATCGGTGGCGAAACATACTTTTCCGGCTCCACATCCATCAGATCTGCAGGCTGCAGCATCCAGCGAAGATCAGCCACCACCAGGCGATCCTGCAAAA
>CAZKBZ010000003.1:27520-31889 GCA_964551175.1 uncultured Desulfobulbus sp. | reverse complement strand
TCTGCAGGCTGCAGCATCCAGCGAAGATCAGCCACCACCAGGCGATCCTGCAAAAAACTATTGATTTTAGACAGCAGCTCAGGTTTAGCCAACTGCATCTCCTGCATCCGGATGGAGTCATGCACATACACCCAGAGCACATCCCTGCGAAAAAAAGCTGGCATACTGTGGGAGGAGACTTTTCCACCTGCCACTTCAGGCCAGTTGCGAACCAGAGAAAAGAGATGCCACTGGGTGCCCCACTCTTGCTGTCCGTAGACTGCAGCAAGATCAGCTCCGAGCGGAGTCAGCATTTTTTTCTTATTTTTGTCAACCATTTTTAATTCCTGCACCCGGCATACCTGTAACAGTTTACCAGGGGCAACCACTTTGGCTGAATCACAACATTGTAAAAGTTTACCATAAAATCATCTACGGAGTAACATACTTCTTTTTTTCCCTCTGCTGCAGAAAAAAAGGGACAACTCTCAATATTGAAAGTCGTCCCCGGGTTTCTTCACTGCGAGCCTGCTGAAACCGTTGCAGGCTGTTTTTCAGATAATCAATAATTGCTCAGGTAGTTATCAAGCTCCCAATCGGTAACTGCCGTGCGGAAGCTGTCCCACTCTTTCTCTTTACCCTGGATATATTTCCTCAGGATATGCTCTCCAAGGGCTTCTTCGGCAATGGGGTTTGTTTTAAGCGCTTCAATGGCCTCCTGGAGACTTGCGGGCAGGCTGTCAATACCGGCAGCCTCTTTTTCCGCTGCAGTCATGGAAAAAATATCCTGGTCTACGGAATCCGGTGCCTCAAGATTATTCTTAATACCGTCCAGACCGGAAACCAGCATCATTGCTAAAGCCAGGTATGGGTTACAGGCCGGATCAGGACAACGTACTTCAGTCCTGGTGCCTAAACCACGGGATGCGGGAATACGAATCAGAGCGGAACGGTTGGAAGCGGACCAGGCTACATAAACCGGTGCCTCGTAACCGGGTACCAGACGCTTGTAAGAGTTAACCAGAGGATTGGTTACCGCGGCAAACCCCTTGGCGTTCTTGGCAATTCCGGCAATGTACTGGTAACAGGTCTTGGAAAGCTGCAACGGGCCGTTCTCATCAAAAAAGGCATTGGTGCCATCAAGATTGAACAGGGACTGGTTGGTGTGCATACCGGAACCATTGATGCCAAATATCGGTTTGGGCATAAAGGTGGCATGAAAACCATGCTTTGAAGCGATGGAACGGACCACCCACTTAAACGTCAGGGTGTTGTCGGCAGCTGCCAGAGCATCTGCATATTTGAAGTTGACCTCATGCTGTCCCTCGGCAACCTCGTGGTGGGATGCCTCGATTTCAAACCCCATATCCTCCAAAGTCTCGATGATTTCACGGCGGCAGTTGATTCCTGTATCATCGGGGTCAACATCAAAGTAGCCGGCTACATCATTGGTAATGATGGTGGCACAGCCGTCCTCATCTCTTTTAAACAGGAAAAACTCCGCCTCGGTTCCCACGTTCATGGTAAAGCCCATGTCTTTTGCATCTGCCAGGACACGCTTGAGGTTGTTACGCGGACAGCCCTCAAAGGGTGTTCCATCGGATTTGTACACATCACAGATGATCCGGGCTGCATTCCGGCCGTCCTGGTTCCTCCAGGGCAGTACGGTAAAGGTATCATAGTCGGGCTTCAGGTACATGTCCGACTCATTGATCCGGACAAAGCCGTCAATGGAGGAACCATCAAACATCATCTGGCCGTCCAGGGCTTTTTCAATCTGGCTGAGCGGCACGGCAACATTTTTCATATAGCCGAAAATGTCAACAAACTGCAGCCGAAAAAAGTGCACATTCTCTGCTTCAATGGTTTTCATTATCTCATCACGTGTCATTACTCATCTCCTTATTTCTGGATGTTTATTAAAATTAATCCGGCGGCAGTAGCCGAACTATCCTGCTTACCATTTTAGACAAACTTACGCATTCAAAAATTACATTTACGGTATTATTTTGTTCTTCAGGAGAGCATTCACTCATCATCATCACCAATAATGTGCTGCAGGGTTTTCCTGAACTTCCCCAGAAGCTGGTCATCATCAACCTTACCGTTATCAGCCGTTGTGACATAAAAGATATCAATGAGCTGCTCTACTTCAGTGGCAATACGGGCACGATGAATATTGAGACCAAAATCAGACAGGGCCTGGGTCAGCTGGTAGAGGGTTCCCGTGCGATCAACCCCATAGACCTCAATCACGGTATAACGGCGAGACGCCTCATTATTAACAAGAACCTTTTTCTCCAACTGCTGCACCTTCCGTCTGGCTCGATGTGCCACAGACTGCAACCTGGTATGCAGCTTCAGACCGACATCCAGCCGGTAATTGACTGCCAGATTCAAGTCGTTTTCCAATGCCTGCCAATCCTGTTCATCAAATCCGGAAGCCGCAACCGGTACCACATCAAGCACATCCACCACAGTATTATCCGGCCAGGAAAAAATCTGGGCTGCAAGCACGGAAAGATTATGCAGGGCCAGCACTCCACACAACTTGGCCAGCAGTCCCCGGCGATCCCGGCTCAACATGAGCAGGGACCAGGAACCATGCCTGTCTTCCGGAAACAGCAGCACCTTCTGCTGCAGCTGCGGCAGGCGGTCTCTGTGCAGACGCAGGTGGTGAATAACCATTTCCGGAGTAAAACTCATCAGATAATCGGCAGGCAGCTCCGCCACCGGTATCCTGATCTGCTCTTCCGGCTGCAGCAAACCGGTCACCTGCTCCCGCAGCCAGCTGATCCCCTGTTCTTCTCCAAGCTCATCCGTGTCAACCGTACATCCGGCATCCAGACAGGCCCTCACTTTCAGGTACAGATCCATCAGCAGACTCGCCTTCCAGCTCGACCAGGCCGAGGGTCCTGTGGCCTTTGAATCGGCAATGGTCAGCAGGTAAAGCATGGTCAACCGATCCATATCGTTGATCAGTTCCGCCGTCTGGCGGATAAACTCCTGGTCATCCAGATCACGGCGCAGGGCATTTTCCGGAAGATACAGGTGATACCGAACCAGAAAGGCAAGACATTTTCTTTCCTCTCTGCTCTGGCCCAGTCTGCGGCCGACAACATCTATCATCTCGGAACCAAGTATGGAATGGTCAGTATGATGTCCTTTGCCGATATCATGCAGCAGGGCTGCAAGGTAGAGCAGATGGGGTGAAGACAGCGACTGAAACAGGTCGATCTCTTCCGTCTGCAGAGCGGTCAACTCGGCCACGGTCTGCAGCTGATGCCGATCAACAGTATAGATATGGTACAGATCATGCTGGGCCAGAGATTCAACTCCTCCAAATTCCGGAATATAGGCAGGCAGCAAACCGGTTTCAAGCATGGTCTCAAGTGTTGCCATGGGATTTTTGGCCTGCATGAGCAGTTCAAGAAAAGCCTTGGCTATCCGCCTGGAGCACCGGAAATCCTCATCCACCAGCTGCAGATTCCTGGTCACCATCTGCCGCGTACGATGATGAATCGGCAGACCCGTTCTGGCTGCCTGGAGAAAAACCCGCATCAGCAGATGGGGGCGCGCATCAAGCGAGTCATCTGTTACAGCAAGCCGGATGGTATTGCTTCGTACGACAATCTCCTTTTCAAGTTCACGCTCGCCCCTGTCTTTTTCTGTCAATCCCAGGACTTCATGTACATGCTCAAAGAACAGATCCGTAACCACGGCAATGGTCTGCAGATGTCCATAGACATGACGCATGAAATGCTCCACTGCCAGCATTCCGTCACGATCCTCGTATCCGAATGCTGCAGCCATCTCCTCCTGGTATTCGAAAATCAACTGGTCGTTATGCCGGCGGCTGATATAATGCAGCCGGTTACGAATCCTGGCCAGCATGTTCCAGGAGGCTTCAAAATCCCTACGCACTTCCTGCTCCAGCATGCCGGCTTCTTCCATGGCTGACAGCCCGGACAGACCAAAAACCGCATCACTCGTCCAGAGCATGGCCTGAATATCCCGCATACCGCCTTTGCCTTCCTTGATATGCGGTTCAAGCAGATAGGAATGGCTGCCGTATTTACTGCGTCTTTGCCCGCGCAGGGTATCCATGGTACGGACAAATTCGTGACGGTGACCATCCAGAACCTTTTTCCGGTACCGTTTCAGCAGGTTCCGGTACAGGGAGTTATCACCTGCAAGCATGCGAACGTCGAGCAGAGAGACCTGAAAAATAAAATCACCGGTTGCGAAACGAACCGCATCCTTAACTGTACGAACACTGTGGCCGACATCAAATCCTGCATCCCAGAGCGGGTAGAGGATCGACTCGGAAACCTCCTGCATATATTTTCTGGCTTTCCGATCATGGAGCAGCAGCAGGTCAACATCGGAA
>CAZKBZ010000003.1:0-27420 GCA_964551175.1 uncultured Desulfobulbus sp. | reverse complement strand
ACCGGCAGGACAAAAATCTTACCATCTCCAATTTTGCCGGTACGGGCGGCCTCCACCACAGTCTCAATCACCTGATCTACCTGGTCGGCATCAACGATGATTTCAATTTTGATCTTAGGAAGAAAGTCCACCACATATTCAGCACCTCGGTATATTTCTGTATGCCCTTTCTGGCGGCCATACCCCTTGACCTCGGTAATGGTCATACCCTTGATTCCTATCCCGTTAAGGGCCTCTTTAACGTCGTCAAGCTTAAACGGCTTGATTATGGCCTCGATCTTTTTCATTTTGATTCCTCATTTAGGTAAGTTCTGAGTTCCGGGGTTCCGGGTTTTCAGTTCTGGGTTCCGGGTTTAACCCTGAACTCAGAACACGGAACCCGAAACGCCGCGTTAGTTATACGCTGCCTCGGCATGTTCAGTGTAATCCATTCCCTGAACTTCATTTTCCTCAATCAAGCGCATTCCCATGGTGGAGTGCAGGATCTTCACCAGGATCCAGGAAACCACAAAGGCGTAAACCGCCACTACTGCAACGCCCAGCACCTGGGAGAGCAACTGGGCGGAACTTCCGGCAAGCAGTCCGTCCACTCCACCGGTATTAACTGCCCTGGGGAGGTAAAAACAGCAAGGAGCAGAGTACCGACAACATCCAGAGAATCATCATAGCCCAGGCGTGATTTCATATTTACAGCTGTAAAACAGATTACCCCGGCAATCAAACCAATGGCTATGGCCGCGTTGGGACCGACAAAACCGGACACATCCGGTCCAAAGGACATGGAATAGCCTATGTATACCCACTCAATCGAGATGATCGAAATCATGATCAGGCTCTGCATAATAGTGCCCAGCACATTCTTGCTGCGCACCATACCTGCACAAAACAGGGCCAGTCCAGAGGTCATCAGCAGGACAAGCCCTGCCGCCGCCAGAATAAAGGCGGTATCAGCTCCATTAATCATCACTTCCTCCTTTCAAGATATTACAAATATGTATAAAATATATTATAATTGTAACGAGAAAGAGATTTTTTTCAATATTGATATCAAATCAGCAACCGGAAAATATACTTTATCTCCGCACACCTCCTGATCAGAGACTGTAACCGACCTCTTTATGGTCCGTAACATCGAGCCCCTGAACCTCATCGTCAAGATCAGCTCTCAGCCCGATAACTCTATCAATTATTTTCAGGATGATGAAAGTCAGCACAACAGAATAGCCGATGGCTGCCGCAGCTCCAATCACCTGAATGACAAACTGACTGCCATTGCCGAAAAACAGACCATTGGCCCCATCAGGATTCCAGGCCAAAGAGGCAAAAAGTCCGGTGGCAAGCGCTCCCCATAGTCCTCCGACGCCATGCACGCCAACCACATCCAGGGCATCGTCATAGCCAAGCCTGGCTTTCATCAGTACGGCAAAATAGCAGAGCGCACCACCGACAAGACCAATCAAAATAGCGGAAAGCGGACCGACAAACCCCGCTCCAGGTGTAATGGCAACAAGCCCTGCAACTGCACCGGATGCCGCACCAAGGGTGGTAGGTTTGCCCTGCACCTTCCACTCGGCAAGAACCCAGGAAAGAGCACCTGCACCGGTTGCCACCTGAGTGGCAAAAAGGGCAAGCACGGCAATGGGGCCCGCTGAAAGAGCTGAGCCTGCATTAAAACCGAACCAGCCAAACCAGAGTACTCCGGCACCGAGAATGGTCATGGGCAGATTATGCGGATGCATGGCCTCCCGTCCCCAGCCCTTGCGCTTGCCAAGAACAATACAGGCCACCAGGGCAGCAGCACCGGAGTTGATATGAATTACCGTTCCCCCGGCAAAATCAAGCGCACCCAGTTCACCAAGCCAGCCACCGCCCCACACCCAGTGACAGACCGGGAAATAGACAAAGGTTGACCAGAGAACGGTAAACATAACAAACGCTGTAAACTTCATCCTCTCGGCATAAGCACCGGTAATGAGCGCCGGTGTAATAATGGCAAACATCAGCTGAAATGCGCAGAACAACAGATCAGGGATTGTGTCCGAGTAGGGCCCGATACCCGTGGTTACCCCCTTGAGTCCGATATATTTCAAATTGCCGACAAAGCCTCCAATGTCAGGGCCAAAAGCCATGGAATAACCATACATCACCCAGATAATAGATACTATCCCGAGACAGAAAAAACTCTGCATGGTGGTTGACAGCACATTTTTCGACCTGACCAGTCCACCGTAAAACAGGGCCAGACCAGGGGTCATCAACATGACCATTGCCGTTGCTATCAGCATAAATGCCGTATCACCTGAATTCATCGAATCACTCCCTTGTAACTATCAGTTATTGGTTAATACTTGTTCGCCCATCCCGAGAGGATCAGGTACCAGCACAATGCGTTTCAATTAAACCAATATCCATGCCAATGGAATGATTATGCTATATTACAGTGATATAACATAGCATTTATGATTATCAGCTCGCTCCCTAAAAAGAATTTTATTTACGAATATGTAAATAACTATGGAATATAATACAAAAATGTTCCATGGTGCGAGCTGTCGAGATGGAAAGCTCTCATGAAATATCAAGCCTTGTGGTTTGACAACCTTCCAAAAAGGCAGTAAAATTTCTGAAAAATAACGCTGGAATTTTCTTCAAGAGTTGATGGTCGTGGGGCCGAAGATTGGAAAGTGACGCCGGCTTGCACACTCGAGGCACCCTCAAGAGGAGCTAATGGGAAAAAAAGAACGCAGGCAGTATATCAGACCGGGAGCTCTCAACCTCCTTGATTACCTGGTTGTAGATGATCAAGGGAAACAGGGGGACTACTCCATGGGGCGCACCCTCAATGTCAGCAGAGGGGGCATCCTCATGGAAACCCATATCCCCCTCCCACAGGGCCAGCGGGTTATGATTACGTTAGGCCTGAGAGAAGAGCTGGTAAATATCATGGGAAGAATTGTCTACTGCACCTTTAGTGCCGACCGTCACCAGAACGGGATAGAATTTTTTCACGTCACTGATTCTGATCAGAAAATACTTAACCGCTATATTGAGGAATTTCACAAAAATTTCGCAGACCCTGCACGAACCTGAAAATGCTGTTAATGGTGCTCAACCATCTCGTCCATACTCGTCGTCAAAACGCACGATATCATCTTCCCCCAGATAACTTCCTATCTGTACCTCAATAAGTTCCAGCGGTATCACACCCGGGTTTTCCAGGCGGTGCGTCGTCCCCAATGGTATATAGGTTGACTCGTCCTCGCGCAGCAGGATTGACTTATCACCATTTTCCACTTTTGCCGTACCGGTTACAACCACCCAGTGCTCATGGCGGTGATGGTGCATTTGTGAGGACAGTCTGGCCCCGGGATTTACCGTGATACGCTTGATCTGGAAGCGATCATGAATTTCCAGTGTTGTATAGCTGCCCCATGGGCGATAGACGGTTGTATGGGTGTGAAACTCTGCCCTGCCCTGTTTTTTCAATTTTTCAACGATCTTTTTAACATCCTGAGAACGATCCATGGGGGCGACCAGAACGGCATCCGCAGTTTCAACCACCAGGGTGTCCCGCAGGCCAATGGCCGCGACCAGAGTATCTTCGGACCGAATGAAACAGTTTTCAACATCTTCCAGCAGCACATCACCGCAAATAACATTGCCACACTCATCCTTCCGGGCAACTTCCCACAGGGCACGCCATGATCCGATATCATTCCAGCCGAAATCCGCCTCCACCACGACAGCATTTGCAGTCTTTTCCATAAGCGCATAATCAATGGAATCTGCAGGACATTGCTCCATGGCAGGCTGGTCAAAGCGAAAGAACACCCCGTCTCGGCTGCCGCCGTTCACAGCTTTTCCCATGCAGTGCAGGATATCCGGGGCATAAGTACTCAGCTCGTCAAGCAGGACGTCTGCTGGAAAGGCAAACATGCCGCTGTTCCAGTAATAATTGCCGTCGGCAATGTACTTTTCAGCAGTTTCAAGATCAGGTTTTTCAACAAAAGAATCAACCACACCTCCTTCACCACGGCATATATACCCATATCCGGTCTCAGGGTGATCCGGGACAATGCCAAAGGTAACCAGATGGCCCCGGGCTGCCTGTTCCTGCGCCCTGACAACCGTCTTTACAAAATCTTCCGGCCTGGCAATAAGATGATCAGCCGGCAGCATCAACAGTGTTGCATCTCCCTGGTTGTGCTCTTTTGCAAACAGGGCTGCTCCGCAGATGGCAGGAGCCGTATCTTTTCCCAGGGGCTCCAGGAGCAGATGATATTCCGGAAATAAATCCAGCTCCTCAACCTGACTCCGAGTCAGAAAACGGTGTTCCTCACCCACTACGATAATGGGAGGCAATGCATCGGGAAGCAGACTGATCCTGATCAGGGTGGTCTGCAGCAGGGAGTGTTCACCGATCAGGCTGAGCAACTGCTTGGGATACAGTTCACGGGAAAGCGGCCAGAGACGGGTGCCGGTTCCCCCGGCCAGGATAACAGGTTGAATGGACATGATATTATTCCTTTAGTAAGAATGCAGAGATCAAGGGTAAGGTCAGGTAATCGTACCGGACTGAAGCATAAATGCTATGATCTGATTAATTCGAGCAGCTCAGCAGTTTTTTCTTTAAGCAGCTTTTCATTGGCCCGGGTTTCGACATTCAGGCGAAGCACGGGTTCAGTGTTTGATTTGCGCAGATTAAAGCGAAATTGCGGATACGATATTGAGAGCCCGTCAGTGTAATCTTTTTCTCCGTCGTAGTACCTGGCTTCCATTTTTCGAATCACCGCATCAGGATCAGCAACCGTGGAATTTATTTCACCACTCACGGGATAGGCCCGCATCCGCTCGTCCACCATTGCCGACAACCCCGTATTTTGCTCGCTGAGCAACCGGCAGACCAGCAGCCAGGGAAGCATGCCCGAATCACAATAACCAAACTCACGAAAATAATGATGGGCCGACATTTCGCCGCCATACACAGCATTTTCCTGCCGCATTTTCTCCTTGATAAAGGCATGACCGGTTTTGGTCATTACCGGTCTGCCGCCGGCGGCTCGAACCATCTCCTGTGTATTCCAGATCAGCCTGGGATCATGCAGAATGGTTGCACCGGGATGGAGCCCCAACATGGCAACTGCCAGTAACCCTACAATATAGTAACCTTCAATAAAACGTCCTTTCTCATCATAGAAAAAACAGCGGTCAAAATCACCATCCCAGGCAATACCGAGATCACCATTATGCTCCAGAACAGCTTGAGCAGTTACTTTTCGCTTCTCCGGCAGCAGAGGATTGGGGACTCCGTTGGGAAAAGTGCCATCCGGCTCATGGTTGAGCTTGACGAATATAAAAGGAAGTTCTTTCTCCAGCAGATCGATAACAGCTCCGGCACAACCATTGCCGGAATTGACGACCAGTGTAAGCGGCTTCAGCTTTCCAGGATCTACAGAAGAGAACAGATGAGAGATATAGGTACTTTTATCAAAAGATTCCCATCGGTTCCCCGCCCGTGCAGGTTTCTGAGCAAGAACATCCCTATACCAGTCTGCAGAGGCGGCATGAACGGCAACATCGAGCAGGCCGGAATCTCTGGACATGGGCCGGGCCCCTTGGCGAACAAACTTCATGCCATTATAATCGGCCGGGTTATGGCTGGCCGTAACCATGATACCACCTTCAATCCCATCAGCCTCACCGCTGAAAACAGCAAAGTACATTTCCTCCGTGCCGCAGAGGCCGATATCAACAACGTCAACCCCTGCCTGGGTGAGCACATTGCACAGGGCCTCGACAATTTCCGGACTGGACAAGCGCATGTCCCTGCCCACAACCAGCTTGCGGGCATCAATGGAGCGGCAGAAAGCCAGCCCGATACGAGCTGCAATGTCACTGTTCAACTCATCCGGCACCCGTCCCCGTACATCGTAAGCAGTAAAACATTTCAGTGGTTCCGGCATGCGCACCTCAACTGAAAAACAATCTTTGATTGATGAAAATAATTACGTTATAGTAGCCAAGCTACTGACATTCGGCTGATACTTATTTTATATTACCACATATTTAGACCTACGGGCAAGTATTGCCTGATCCGGTTGGACAGAGGATAGTTTGATGAAAGGAATCATTTTGGCTGGTGGCTCGGGTACCCGTCTCTACCCCCTGACCAGGGTTATCAGCAAGCAGCTGATCCCGGTCTACGACAAACCCATGATCTATTATCCCCTGTCTGTGCTCATGCTGGCAGGGATCCGGGACATCCTGATTATCTCTACTCCCTATGACCTGCCCCGGTTTTCAGAACTGTTCGGCAACGGTGCCCAGTTAGGGCTGAACATTTCCTACGCCGAGCAACCCCGCCCCGAAGGACTGGCCCAGGCCTTTATAATCGGAAAAAATTTTATTGCAGGCGACACTGTCTCCCTTGTCCTGGGCGACAATATCTTTTTCGGCCACGGGTTTGCAGACATTGTTCAGCATTGCCGTCGGCTCACCGACGGCGGTATCATCTTCGGTTACCTGGTCAAAGATCCGGAACGTTATGGAGTTGTTGAGTTTGACAGCAAACGGCAGGTCATCGGCATAGAGGAAAAACCAGCTCATCCCAAATCACGCTACGCTGTACCTGGTTTATACTTTTATGACAGCAACATAGTTGACATTGCCTCTGCCATCAAGCCGTCAGCCCGTGGTGAGTTTGAGATCACCGATGTCAACAACAGCTATCTTAAACAAGGGAAGCTGAAGGTGGAACTGCTGGGCCGTGGATTCTGCTGGCTTGATACCGGCACTCATGAATCGCTGCAACAGGCTTCAAGTTATGTGCAGGCTGTCCAGGAACGGCAGGGACTCAAGATCGCCTGCCTGGAAGAGATTGCCTACCGGCTGGGCTATATCGACAGCAACCAGGTTGAACGCATTGCTTCCCAGATGATGAAAAACCAGTACGGCCATTATCTGATGAGCGTGCTGGAAGACACCACTCCGGATGGAACGGCCGAACAATGAATATCCTGATAACCGGTGCGGGGGGTCAGCTGGGTCATGACTGTATACTTGCCCTGCAGGGCGATCACAAGGTGTCTGGATATACTTCACACCAGTTGGACATCACCAAGCTGGACCAGATTGCTGGTGAAGTTGCTGTTGTGCATCCTGATGTCATTATCAACTGCGCTGCCTATACTGCTGTTGACGGTTGTGAAACAGAGCAGGCAAAATGCAGGGCGGTCAACGAAAATGGGGCGGCAAACCTGGCAAAAGCCTGTGCCGATGCCGGCTGCAGATTAATCCACATCTCAACAGATTACGTCTTTGACGGAAATAAACCCGTACCTGAACCATACAGCGAACAGGATCCGGTATCACCCCTGTCAGCCTATGGAAGAAGCAAACTGGCTGGGGAGCAGGCCGTTAAGGCTGCCATGGACGACTTTCTTATCCTGCGCACGGCCTGGCTCTATGGCATGGGTGGGAAAAATTTTCTCAAAACCATGTTGCGGCTGGCAGTGGCGGATCCGAACCGTACAATACGGGTGGTAAATGACCAGTTCGGTTCACTTACCTGGACCATGACACTTGCCCGCCAGATAAAAAAACTGCTGGCTTCTGATCTCACCGGGATAGTCCATGCGACGGCTGAAAACCATTGTACGTGGTTTACCGGGGCTGAATATTTCCTGCAGGCCATGAATGTGAAATTCTCCCTGCAACCCTGCACCACGGAAGAATACCCCACCCCGGCCCACCGGCCGACCAATTCCATCCTGGCCAACAGCAGGTTAAAAGAGCGGGGTTTACATGTCATGCAGAGCTGGCAGCAGGATATTGATGATTTTGTTGACCTGTACCGGCAGGATCTTTTACAGGAAGCGCAGGCGCCCTAATCTCACTCTCGCTGGTTTATATTTTTACCAGTTCTATATCTCCCCACGCTCCCAGATGGTCACCAGTTACAATCACAACACCGGAAATTCCGTCAATTGATGCTGCCAGTTCCAGGGCTCTGCTCAAACTCAGCTTTTCCCTTCCGACTTCATTGCCCAGACGGGTAGCAGCCGCGTCTGCCAAAGCAGTAAAAGGTGCAACAACAACCACGGCATCAGCAACACCCATGCTCAGGGAATGGCCGACAGTCCCTGATGAACAACACACCCCGCATGGCATCCGGTCCGGCTGCAGAGTGACAGCCAGTTTACCGCTTAACGGCGATTCACCGGCAAATACGGCCACTGTGCATGGTTGATTCCTGGCCACAAACAAATCTCCGCCGTTTTCGACAATTACCTCGTCAACTCCCTGTGCCAACAAACCGCGCCCAACCGATTCAGCGATAACACCTGCAACTGCGGCCATGGGACCTACACCAATCTGGATGCCGGCAGTCAACATATCCCTGATCACTCCATGTGCCTCTTTATTCATGGGCATCGGCACAAGACTATCTATAAATCCGGGATGCTGCTCAATATAGCGCTCAATAGAGCTACGTACCTCTGACAGCAGTTTCAATGCCTGGTCTTCAACCGGACAGGATGCCAGAATATGGAGATCCGTTTCCGCCATCTTCACGACAGAAGAGACAAGTCCTGAATTCACAACCCGCCGGTATTCCCGATCCTGGTAGGAAAGCGGTGTTTTCTTTTTCAAATGGGAAGCTGCCATGACAAGCCCTTGTAGCCGTGTTATATGTTTGTACTCTTTAAGCTGATTGCATATACTTTGATGATAATCTATCACACCAGGTTAAGGATGGCATAACCATAAATGAGAAATAGAATTTCTGCAGTCTGCCAGGAATGTCTTATTCTCTTTACCCGGTTCCCGCAACCGGGCAGGGTAAAGACCAGAATGATCAAAAGGCTTGGTCCCCATAGAGCTGCCGATCTGCACAGGAAAATGACTGAACAGATCATTTGTACAGTGGAACCAATCCTGGAAAAAGAAAAAATACAACTGCAGATTTTTTACTGCGGCGGCTTACTGCAGGAGATGGAAACATGGTTGGGCAGGAAGCATTCTTTCCACATTCAACGGGGGAATGACCTTGGCCAGAGGATGGCCCACGCTTTTGTCCAGACAAGAAAACAGGGGTTCGAACGGATACTTCTCATTGGCTCTGACTGTCCAGACATTACTGCCGATATTATTACCAACGGACTGGAACAACTGAACAGTCATGATCTGGTACTGGGCCCTGCTGCAGATGGGGGCTATTACCTGATCGGCCTGAGTGATCAGGTAAAAAATATTTCCATCCTGTTTCAATCTATTTCATGGGGCACGGGGCAGGTACTAGCCCAGACAGTAACACAAGCCGAAAAAGGATGTTTCTCGTTTACCCTCCTGCCGCAACTGCACGATATCGACCGGCCTGAAGACCTTGTCTATCTCAATTATCATACCTGTATATAACGAAGAAGACAGGATCGGTCCCTGCCTGGACAGCCTTGCAGGCTATTTGAACCTGGAAATCCTGGTGGTTGACGGCGGCAGCAGCGACCAGACCATCCGGGAGATAAAAAGGAGGGGACACAGTCCTGTTGTCTCTGATCCGGGAAGGGGAATTCAACAGGACACAGGTGCCCGGGCAGCCTCAGGAGATTTTTTTCTTTTTCTCCACTGTGACACCAGATTGCCGCTTGATTTCAGTCATCATGTACAGGAAATTCTGAGCCGGCCAAGAGTTGCTGCCGGAGCTTTTCAGCTGGCAATCAATGCGCATGGGGCAGGCTACCGTATTATCGAATACTGCGCCAACCTTCGTTCCCGAACATTGAGGATGCCCTATGGAGATCAGGCCCTGTTCATGAAAAAAGAAACCTATTTTGCTGCAGGAGGGTTCCAGAATCAGCCGATTATGGAAGAACTCGTTCTCCTCTCCAGGCTCAAGAAACTTGGCCGGATTGCAATCGCTCCTTCTTATGCGACCACATCCGCCAGGCGCTGGCAGCAGCATGGTATCATGAAAACCACTATAATAAACCAGCTGATGCTTACAGGATGGGCGATGGGAGTTTCCCCGGAGCGGCTTGCCCGATGGTATTACAGGAAATAAATATCAGGGTAAACTTCTTATCGTCCTGTTTTCACCTTTTCCTGTTCCCCGGTTTCCTGTTTGATTACTCTGATTTCAGTTCCGGGAAGAGCACCGGCTTTGATTGCCGGTTCCCTGGGGACAAACTGTTTTCTGATCTCGGGATCGTGGATAACCCTGCGAACCATTTCCGCACCCTGACTGAGGTAGGGAGAACTCAATGATTTCTTTAACAGATCATTTGAAGCAGACAGGCTGGAAGCAAGTATCATGAACAGCAGAACAGCGACAAGCGCTCCCTTTACTCCGCCAAGCAGCAATCCTAAAAAACGATCAAACCACCCTAACAGCGAAATCTCCATAACCCGGCGCAGGACCTTGCCTGCAAGAATAAAAACCAGCGCCGAGACCAGGAAAAGCAAACCAAAACTAGCTAAAAAAACAACTTTTGGATTTTCCACAAACTGCTGCACGTAAGGCATCAACTGCCCGCTGTACCGCCCAGCCAGCCAGTAACTGCCCACCAGGGCCAGAAAGGTAGTGAACTGGCGCATAAAACCTATCCAGACACCACGGATGATAAAAACGAGAAAAATAAGAGCAACGATTACGTCAAATGAGGTAAGATCACCAAATGAAATCATGCTGTTCAGCCATTGATAGAGATTTCTCTCTGAAAAAAAATCTGTTATTGAATCCCAGGGAAAACAAGTTTCCCACGGTAAAGTATCTTAGGATGCCTTGAAAAATTAGAAATTTTGTTCGAATTCAAGGAACAGCGGAAAATAAAAACGCAGCATATTAGGCATATGTGAGCATTTTATTTTTCGCTGTGACACAGAAATCGGGCAAAATAGCAATTTTGCAAGGTGACCTTTACGTTTCGCCGATTATACTTCGCCTGATGAATATAACAACTAATTGTGATAACGTATTCTTAGAACCGGAAAAAATCCATTCATTCTTTCCTTCCATGACTTCCCTTTGCGGGCTAACCCTTCACGTGCGGACAGAACCTCAAGCATGTATTGTCCTGATCGATCTTGAGCAGGTTGAACACATGCTGGCTCCAGGAAATTCGCGCTTGCCGGAGCGGATGTTATCCGAAATAGAACTGGCATACTTCAAACGGTTCAAGTACGCTAAAAGACAGCGGGAATGGCTGGGGGGAAGAGTAGCGGTCAAAGCCGCGATGCTGTCACTCAACGGATCAGACCGGCAGGATTGGCCACAGTTGAGCATCATGCCTGATAAGCATGGCCGGCCGGTAGCGGACAGGATGAAAGATCTTTCAATTTCTATCTCCCACAGCAGCAGGTATGCAGTCGGGTTTTCGGTTAAGGGGACTGCCTGCGGCATAGACCTTCAAAAGGTAAGCTCCAAACTGGAAAACCTGACAGACCGATTCACTACTGCCGAGGAACTGTCTCTTCTTGCAGAGTTTTCGTTTCAAGGAGATCTGGCAACCAGGCTGACCATGCTCTGGGCAGCAAAAGAGGCGCTGAAGAAAAGCCTGCTCCATGATCAGCCCGCTATTTTCTCCGGCATAGAGCTGCAGCACATAACACCTGTCCGGGAACATGCCTACCGCTTTTCCTGCTCAGTGGAAGGCCTTATTGAACAGGCAGTCGAGATTTATGATTTTTCACCCTATATCCTGTCCCTGACTATTTAGTGTTATGCCTGAACTTCCTGAAGTTGAAGTTACCCGGCAGGGTTTGCTGCCCCACCTGCTGCAACGCAGGATCATTACCATTAAATGGTCCTCCAGGCGACTGAGATTGCCCATCCCGCGCAAACTGCTGCATGAATCCATCCAGGGAAAATGTATTTCGGCAATTGACCGGCGGGCAAAATATCTGCTCTTTCGCATGGAGGATGGGGGTGTCCTGGTTTTTCACCTGGGAATGACCGGTAAACTGGGCATGTTTCCTGTTGCAGCACCAAAAGCCCGCCACGATCATCTCCGGCTGTTCCTGGATAATGATATGGAGATGCGGTTTAATGATGTGCGCCGGTTCGGCAGTGTCACCGTCTGGCCGGCGGACCAGGCTTTGATATTGGAACAGGAATTCAATCGTTCTAAAGGAATAGAGCCGTTCAGTCCGGAATTTACGGCAGCAAACCTGGCCCTGCTTGCCCGGCGTCGCAGTGTACCGGTGAAAACCTTTCTCATGGATTCCCGTCTCATTGCCGGTATCGGTAATATCTACGCCAATGAGATCCTGTTTGCTGCTTCAATTCATCCACTGACCAGGGTAAATATGTTGTCGGAAAAACAGTGGCAACAGATTGTTGACTGCTCTGTTCAAATCCTGACCATGGCCATAAAAGCTGGAGGATCCACTATTTCCGACTTTCTGGGAGCAAGCGGTACCCCTGGCTATTTCCAGCTTCAACTTGCTGTGTATGGCAAAAAAAATGCGCCCTGCCCCAGGTGTGGGGCAAGGATCAATAAAGAAACTCTTGGCGGCCGGGCAACCTTTTACTGTTCAAACTGTCAGCCCCAGTAACGGTTCAACAAGCCGAACCTTGACGCTCTCTCCCTGTTCCGCAGCAGTCCGTCCACCTTTCAGGTGCATGATCCCATTGATCGGTTCTTTTTTATCTGCCGGACGGACCAGCAAACGCCCTTTGACAATCCGTACAACTGCGCCTTTCAGGTTACAATGTCCTGTCTGTTTCAGAGACAGTCTACTCTCAAGAACTGCGTCGATGAGCTTACAATCGTCATAGCTCCTGCCTTGAAGGCTGTTCAAGGCAGGAACAATTAATTCATGAAAAAGGATTCGTACCGCAGGAGGCGGTCCGGGAAGTGCAAAAAAAGGTTTCTTCCCAACCATGCCGAACAAGGTGCATTTTCCGGGACGTACCTGCAGCCGGTTGTAGACAACTGTTCCTCCCACCCGGGCAAACACCTGTTCCATCAGGTCAAACTTACCGGGTCCCATGCCCCCGGTTGAAATAATCATGTCATGATCTTCATGAATGATCTTTCGAACCTGCTGCACAATCAAATCTGCTTTGTCCGCTACGGTAACGGATTGCGCACAGCAAATCCCATGACCCTGCAACAGAGTCGATAGTAATACTGTATTACCCGAAATTTTCTGGCCGGGTTGCAAAAATTCTCCCGGCTCAACAAGTTCACTTCCGGTACAGAGCACGGCAACCCTGGGCTGCCTGAACACAGGCAGCTCAAACAAACCGTTTTCAGCCAGCATGAGCAGGTGATCAGACAGCAGTCGGGTTCCGGCAGGAACCAGTAAATCGCCGACCTTGCCTTCACTTCCACGAAAGCGGATATACCGCTTTCTGCGAGTAAGTTCATCTGCCGGTATTGTCACTTGCCGGCCGTCGTCATAGCAGACTTCAAAAGGTACGACCCGCACACAGCCCGATGGAATCATACCACCAGTCATGATTCGAATCGCTTCACCTGGCTGCAACGATAATTTTCCTCCGCAGCCGGCAGCAATCTCGCCGATTACCCGAAAATCAGCTTTGTTATTCTCTGCTGAAACAGGGCGCGATGAAAGGGCGAACCCATCCCGTGTGGATTGGTCATAAGAGGGTTTGGGCCTGCGGGAAAAAAGGGAAACTGCACTGATGCGTGCCAGTGCACGAACTACAGGAACTTTCTGCTGCTCAAGGGGATAACTATTGGCTGCAATTGCAGAAAGGGCGTCCGCCAGTGAGTATTCAACAATAACATCCTGCGGAGAATTCCTGATCACTCAGTTATGAACGGAAAGGGAACTGCAAATAGAGAAAAAATGAGCCAAGACGACAAAATTATTGATGCACCCCAACCTTTAATTGCCGGGCTGGGGTGCATACAGGCTATCTTTTTTTCAGCAAATCATTATCACAGCAATGACAACGATAAAAAAATCATGCCACGGTCAGATCTTCACGTACCTGTTTGCGAGGGCCGCCATGACCTGCAGTGGACCAGTCACGGATAGGAGCTGGTTCCGCCATTTCCTTCTGCCGGTCCAACCGGCCCATACGATCATAGATCATCTGCCAGACACAGTCCACCTCGGGATTGATCTCACAGCGACCATCAACTGAGCCACCACAGGGACCGTTCATCAGGCTCTTGGCACACCGCGCAACAGGGCACAGGCCACCGGTCAGATGCAGAACACAGTCTCCACAGCCGGCACATTGTTCACTCCAGATGCCCTGCTCGGCCGAGCCGCCGAAAAAGGTTGTATTCAGTGCCGGATAAACATTATCACTGGGCCGCAGGTTGGCAATAAAATTGACGCCCACACCGCATGCAGTGGATACAATGGCATCATATTTTCCTTTAAATTCATCAATAGCGTCAATGTATTCACGATCGCACTGGCGCACCAGAGAGGCGTCAAAAACCTCCGCTTCCTTGCCGGCTTTTTTTAAACCAAGGCGGATGAGCGATGCAAGAATCTCTGCTTCACGCTCTCCTCCGGCTGAACACACTGTTACACAGCCCCGGCAGGCCAGCACAAGAATCTTTTTATAATCCTGTACCATCTCAATTATTTCAGCCAGCGGCTTTCGTTCGGCAATTATCATCTTCAACTCCCACAAGGCAGGGTTTTGTGATCATGGTCAGCTAATAGTGTCATGTGAACTACCACCAGGCACTCTTCATAATAACGGCTGACCGTTTTCCCGTGCAGTTAATTTCAACCAGCAACAGGTGTACTCGTCAGGTTATTATCAAAAAGGGCTTGGCCCCATCTTACTTATCTGTTCGTTCATCTGCAGACCGACATCTACAAACTCCGGATGCAGACCACGGGGAAGATGAAACATCTTTATACGATCCGGTTCCACATCAAGTTCTGCCAATGCTTCACGTACAGCCTGCACACGTTTGGCCGCCCGCTGACTGCCCTTGACATTGTGACAGATATCCCCCTCCTTCGGACCGGTGGTAGGGCAACCAACCACATAAACACCATCAGCCCCGTCTTCAAAGGCCTTCAGCAGGGTAACCTCTTCAAGTTTACCCGTGCACACCACCCGGGTCATCTTGATATTCTCAGGAAAATTCAGTTCCTGAAGTTCTTTTCCCTCGTCAGCACAGCTCTGCTGGGAGGTATAATGACAACTGAACAAGCGTATGTCCGGCGTAAAACTCATCGGATGCACTCCACGTATTATTTTATTCCACAAGCGGCGATCAACCGCTCATCTTCGGACTCATTGAGAACAATGGCCTGAGCAGGACACTCAGCAACACAAATACCGCAGGCCCGGCATGTTTCCACATCAATGTTGGCATACCCTCCATCGTCAATCTTGGGAATTTCCCAGGGACAGACTCGGACACAGGTCAGGCAGGAAACGCAGAGATCGCGCTGTACCTGGGCTGCCTTACCCTTTTCGACCAGTTGCTCGGGAGTTATATAGCCTTTTTTCAAGGCCAGCTTGGACAGGGCGGACATAATGTCTGCAAAGCTTACATCCTGCGGGCAGACAAAGACGCAACTACGGCAACTGGAACAGTACCAGAGCAGATCGGAATCAAGCAGTCGCTCTTCCATGCCCATACGGACCATGTGAATAATTTTACGGGGATCAAAGTCAGGGATTGCCTGACTAACCGGACAAGCGCCGGAACAGGCACCACATGAAAAACAGGAATTCAGGTGTTCACCACCAGGCTCAGCCACCACCTCGGCACTGAAGCCGGGGTTCACATCAACCATTTTCTTGGACATACCATCACCACTGCGAGTTCTTACGTCTTCCCCTTCATGGGCAATCATTAACACACTGAAAAAACACAGCTTCTCGGCAACAGGAAAAAGACCGGACAGGCATGACGACCGGAATCAGACCTGTAAGATACGGATAATTTACCGCGTTTATATGGCTTTGTCAACGGAGTGCTGAAAAAAGACAAGTAAAATTGAAAGTATCTATCAAAAAATTTTAAACAAAGGAAATTACGTGAACGTAACGAAACAACTTATTGAAAACAAGGAATAAATACGAAAAACATTTTTACTCATGATTTCCATAAATTTCATAGTTAGCAATAACTATTCTTTTAATGGTTACACAATCCGTCCGGGTCTTGTGAGCAAAGAGAAGAAAACAGCTTCAGTGAGGATATTTTTAAAGAGAGGAGAAAAGAAATTAAAGTAAGAGTAATTTGTAAACCTGCTGCAGAACTGCCAGTTGTTGAGAAGAGGCGGAGTCACTGCTGCTTTGCAATTCATGCGTAAAATCACTCTCTGCCTGGGCATTGTAGGCAGTCATGGCAAAGAACAGACCTCCGGGCAGACCGTTTACCGTGCATGTCGGAGTTTCCAGGTATAAATTCTCGCAGGCCACAGCACCGTCAGTTAATGGTTCACAGCCGTAGCCACTGGTACTTACAGGACAGGATTCAGAGGACATAAAGTCAATATAGCGTTCATATTGTCCACCGGAAAATCTGCTTTCCGGACCATAGTACAACCGGTAACCGATGACATTATCCTCCGGAGGATTTGCCCGCCAGGAAAAAGTGATACCTTCTGCGGCCAGGGGAGTTGAAATGTCTGCAACAACACAAAAAATAATCAATAAAAAGCAGGTAATCAATGGATGATGTTTTTTTCTGATAATTAAACAGAACTTCATAGGATTCGCCTGACCTCTCAGCAATGGAAAAATTTAATTGCACAAAAAAAGACCATGAAAATAAAATCACAGCCTGACACTCCAAAAGATTTAGCATTTTCCATGCCGGAATCAGAAATGGGCTGAAAGAGGCGAACAGTACCCTGGAAAAAAAAGTGATTAATAGATTGATTTATATATAAAAAAAGAATAACAACAGAAAGTATCCACTGTTTTTGCCGAACTAGGTTTGGTTACGATAAGAAGTCTCTTTCAAGAGACACTTTCCAGGGATATATGGAAGGACAACTTGCCGCAGGTGGCGATATTACTACAATTACAACCGTCTCAATCGTGCGACAAACGAGATACAGTGGGCATAAACGGTACTATTCCGTTCAACTGCTGCGCAGGAGGCACAGGGCTTGCGTTAATGGCTCCAATTACAGGGTGGTAACCAAACAGTTGCATGGGGCTCAAAATTGTAAGCGGGCACACCTTTCCAAGCCTGTGCGGTTGCTATTGGTTTCCTGGTAGTTTAAGCGGTGTCACAGCCTTGGTTATGGGCATGGTGTGAGATGGAACTTATCGAAATACAGATGGCAAGCTTACTTCTATTCACCGACTTCTTTTTTAAACAGGGACGGGACAATATGATGCCGGTTCAACAGCTTATAGAAATCCGTACGATTTCGGTGAGCGATACGGGCGGCCTGAGTGACATTCCCACGTGTTGTCTGCAGCAACTGGATAAGATACTGTTGTTCAAACTGACGCCGGGCTTCTGCCAGAGGCGCAATTTTTTTCTGGTCCTGCTTAATTGCGTCATGAAGCAAATCTTCTGCAATAAGCGATGAGGTCGAAAGGGCAACCGCGTGTTCCACAACATTATACAACTGGCGGACATTTCCGGGCCAGGCCGCATCGACCAGAGTCTGCATGGCCTCGGGTGTGAATTTTTTTTCAGGCTTGCCGATACTGTCGGATAAGGTGGAAACAAAGTACTCAGCCAGTACAGGGATGTCCTCTTTACGCTCATGCAACGGCGGTATCACCAAACTGACCACGTTGAGACGATAAAAAAGATCCTCCCGAAATTCTCTGGTTTTTATTGCCTCTTCAAGATCTCGATGGGTGGCGGAAATAATTCGTACATCAACCGACACTGGAGAGGAGCTGCCCACCGGTCGAACCTTTCGATCCTGCAACACCCGCAGTATCTTTACCTGCAAATGCAGAGGCATATCACCGATCTCATCCAGGAACAGGGTTCCACCATCAGCGGACTGGAACAAACCGGCATAGCTCTGGCTGGCACCGGTAAACGATCCCTTCACATGACCAAACAGTTCCGACTCCAGCAAAGATTCCGGTATGGCAGTACAGTTGACAGGAATAAACGGTCCCTCCCGCCTGCTGCTCGCCCGGTGAATGGCAATGGCAAGCAGTTCCTTGCCTGTACCGCTATCACCTCGAATCAAAACAGTGGCATCTGTTTCCGCCACCAGTTTAGCCCGGGAAAGAAGTTCTTCCATGACGGTACTCTTGGAAACGATATCGCTGCGCCACTCTTCATCAAGGTCTGTAGAACTTGTCCCGGAGGACAACCGCAAGGCCTTTTCTGTTTCCCGGATCAATTCTTTCCCGTCTATGGGCTTGGTCAAAAATGAAACAACACCCTGCCTGGTTGCTTCAACCGCCTCCGGAATCGAACCATGCGCAGTAATAATTATAACGGGAACAGCCTTATTCTTCTCCCTGATGGCCTCAAACAAGGCCATTCCGTCAATACCCGGCATTCGAAGGTCTGTGAGAACCAAGTGGGGATTCACCAGAGAAAATTTTGCCAAGGCCTCCTCACCGCTCAATGCGGTTTCCACCTGATACCCATTGCTTTCAAGTCGCAACTTCCACAGGCTGAGCAAATCCGCCTCATCATCAACCAATAATATACGATAACCCTGTTCACTCATTATTAATGTTCCCGGTTCTTGATTATATTTTCAATATTTTTCAACTGATCAATCTGACTCTGCAGCTCCTGAATTCGTTCCTGGTCCTGACTGGTCTGGATTTGCAGCTCTTCAACCTGAGCGGTCAGCAGATCAAGTTCTTCGAGCAACTTCTTTCGATCCGTCCATTGATTAACCTTGACCTGTTCAAGTCGTTTGAACAGAACAAACAGCCCCTGCATATCATCTGATATATCAGGATGCTCATCAATATAGGACTTGAACAATTTTCCACCTCGTTTAAACAGCTTATCATCAGCCAGCCGGTGCAGGCTCAGACAGATAAACCGTAATGTATCCCTGTCATTTCCCTGCTCCAGCCTTTTAGCAGCTTCCACAGAGTAACGATCAAAATCTTTTCGCTTCAACCCCTGCAATTCACTGATACAGGACAGCAGATAGGAACTGTCTGAGGGTACAAAGACAACAGCCGGCGAAACGGCCTGCGGAGGAGTTCCTGTTTTCTGCCCGACCTGAACACATCCTCCGAAAAGCGGAAGGACAGCAACCAGCACAACACCAGTTATCATCTTTAAATTATCCAGACAACGGTAGCAACACTGCAAAACTAGCCCCCTGTGTACTTGATAATAAACGAATAGTCCCACCATGTGCCTGCACGTACTCTCTGCTTATTGCAAGACCAAGGCCGGATCCTTTGACTACAGCTTTCTTTGCCTCTTTTCCCTGGAAAAAAGGGGAAAAAATCTGGGAACGTTCTTCTTCTTTTATGCCTGGCCCACTGTCTTTAACCAGACAGAGGGCGTGATTATTTTCCGTCTTCAAACGAATTGAAATAGTCCCCCTGTCCGGGGTAAACTTGACGGCATTGGACAACAGGTTATCAAATACAGTCTTTAACTGTTGCCGATTGCCGTCAACTTCGGCAGTAACAAGTTTTACATCAAGCTGAATTTCCCGTGCCAGGATGGAAGTTTTGTGATCAGCAACAACCTCCTTAACAAGTCCGTCCAGTCTAATATTTTTCTGAGCTGAGGGAACCTGGCGCGCCTGAGCCATATTAAAATCCAGAATATTCTGGATAAGGCTCTGTAATTTTGAACAGTTCTTATCCAGGATTGCAACCACTTCTTTCTGACTGCTGTTCATGGAGCCCACCAGCTCGTCACGCAACAGGCCGGCTCCTTCTTTAATTGAGGCCAGCGGTGTTTTCAACTCATGCGAGATATGAGCTACCAGCTTGATTTTCTCACGATCAAGTTCAGATAACCGCTTTCGCAGCCAGTCCAGTTTCCCCCCCAACACTTCAAGATCCCTGGGCCCTGACACCCGGATCGGAGTTGTAAAATCTCCGTCACCCAGGCGCTCAATGCCCTTATCCATCTGGCTGATCGGCTTGGAGATCAGAATTACAAACACAACAAGAAACAAAACACTGAACCCTATCAGACCGGAAGTCTGCCAGAGCATAGTCTCTTTATCTTTACGCACTCTTTTCTTGAGCCCTTCCACTTCGGCAACCATCAGCTGGTTGCTTGTTTTTTCCAGCTCTCGAGCCAGCCGGTCAAGCTCATGGTAACCGGCAAGAGCTTTTTCTCTTTCCCTCAAGATCTCATCGGAATCCCCGGTAACTGCACGGTTAAGCACTCTGACAAGATTTATATCCAGGGCCAGCAGGCGATTAGCCAGATCCACAAACTGATCTTCGCCCAGGGACAGATCAGTCAACCCATGTACAACCTCTGTCAGCTCAGTAAGAGATTGATTCACCTCCTTCAGCAAAGAAGGCTCTTCCAGTACCTTGTACTGGCGTGCATTTCGTTCCTGGTCAATTAAAATGGCTGCCACTTTGCGACTGTCACTCACCCGGTCAACCGAACGAAAGACGGCAACCGCACTCTGCTCCACCAGTTCATCCAACATTTTTACAGAGCTGAACAGGGCCGTGAAAAGGGGAAGGGACACAAAAACAAAGCCGGTCAACAACAGGGTAAAAAAGGAACGGGGCCGATAAAATCGCACAATATTTACTTGCTGAGATAGACGTTGTCTATATAAAGAATAAGGTGATGTGGTTGTTTATTAGAAACTATACCAAATCCTTCAATTTCATGCATGTTCATTTCACGAGCTGCCGGGGAGCCTGCCTCATCCCCTCCAGGAAAATTCTAAGATCGTTCCAGCTGGTATGGTGGACAAACGACCGGTGAAAACGATCACTGAGAATCCGACCATACTGTCTGCCATGAGTCCCTATGGCCAATGACTACTCTGCTGTTTTTTCCGGATTAAAGACACTGCCTTGCAAAATTATCTTTTCGCCTGATCTCTACATTATACTCAAAATCTTATTAACGGAATATCAATTAGATACCCGTTATATAAAATTTCTCGCAGGCCTTATTCCCGTACGAAAATCTTACTTTTTCAAGACTGCCATATATTGATTGAATACTGGAAGAATTCTCTCGTAGAAAACTACTGGATATACCCCTGCTCTTCAAGATAAAGAAAAATTTCCTGAACAGCCTCGGCCGGTGTCATTGTGGAGGTGTCGATCTTGATCTCAGGTCGGCTTGGCGGAATATATGGATCAGAAATACCGGTCACTCCACGAACAAGCCCCTCTCTTGCCTTGGCATACAGCCCTTTACGATCTCGCTGCTCACAGACTTCCAGCGGGGTAGCAACATACACTTCGATATATCCGCCGTAGCGGCTTATCAATTCACGATTTTCACGCCTGGGCTCTTCATACGGGGCGATGGGGGCACAGAGAGCAATGCCGCCGTTTTTGGTTATTTCACTGGCAACAAAACCTATCCTGGTAATATTGAGGTCCCTGTGTTCTTTGGAAAAGTTCAACTCAGAAGAAAGATTCTTGCGGACAATATCACCATCCAGCAAAGTTACAGGCCTGTCCCGCATCTCCATGAACCGGACCATCAGCACCTTGGCAATCGTGGACTTTCCTGATCCTGACAGACCGGTCAGAAAAATAGTGAAACCCTGTTTTGATCTGGGCGGAAAAGATCTTCGTAATTCGGCAACTACTTCGGGATACGAGTACCAGGCAGGAATTTCCAATCCCCACTCCAGCCTGCGCTTAAGCTCCTCTGAGGTAATATTTTTTACAGCCGATTTATCTTCAAGCTCATCCAAAAAAACGTACTGAGCTTTTTCCTCCACATACCCCATGGCCCGCTCCGGCACCATATCGATACCGGTTTCCTGTGCCATTGAAGCCACCAGTTCCTGAGCAGCTCCTTTAGGGTAATAGAGATTCTCGCCCGTACCTGCAAAAGGGTCGGAATGATCTTCAGCAACCATAAAATGACTGCACCCGTAATTTTTCCTGATCATGGCATGCCAGAGAGCTTCGCGGGGACCGGCAAATCGTTCTGCCAGAGGGATTATTCCTAACAGAATCATATTTTTCGGAAACTGCTGAACAAACTCCTGGTAGCAATGCACATGGGCATAATGATCCATATTACCGGGATGTTCCAGTCCGACTGCCGGATGAAGAAAAACAGATGCACCAGCCTCCCTGGCTGCAGCCAGAACCATTTCACGGTGAGCACAGTTCAGATATTCCCTGGCATGAAATCCCAGTACCCGGCGCCAGCCATATTGGAGAAAACGACGATGGGTTTCCGAAGGCGTCAGGCGCAGCTCACGAAAATCATAATGAATAGGCAGTGTCACTCCTTCAAGACTGCCTCCAACATACCAGCTGCCAACCTGCTCATAAAGCCCTTTGACCCCGGGATGTACATCAGCATCAGCAGTCCCGTAAACGGCTTCGGCTTCTTTTTGTTTATCAGGACACCAGATGTCACTCACAGTCAATAGAGCAAGCAGAAAACCTTCCGCATCATTGAGTGCCAACCGTTGTCCCCGTTCCAGTGTGGAAGCAACAGATTCCGGCACATCCAGACACATCGGCATGGGCCAGACCGTCCCGTCAGCCAACCTCATTTCATTGAGAACATGTTCATAATCAGTCTGGTCAAGATAGCCGGACAGGGGATAACAACCACGATTGAGCAAGGCCTCCAAGTCATGCAGTTGACGCATATTGAGGTCAATTGATGCCAAACCTACTGCCTCGGCCCGAAGTTGTTCAGTCCGTCGAAAATGAACAATAAGGCTTTCAGAATACTCTGACGCAGAGTGATTCATCCTCACAACCTCCTGAAATTATTCTAACTAAGAAAAGTCAAGGAAATATCATCTTTGGAAAATTTTTCCAGGAATTTTTCTTGACATGTCTAGGGGATCAACCATACAATACTTCAAAATTTGTTAACAGAAAAATTAAACCGGAGGACACAATGAAGAAATTCTATTTGACGATTTTCCTGCTTCTTTTCCTTGCCACTTCGGCTTTTGCCAAAGTCAACATCAACACTGCTGACGCTAAAAAACTGGCGACATTGCCTGGAATCGGTACAGTAAAAGCCGAAGCAATTGTCAAATACCGCAAGAAGCACGGAAAATTCAAGAATGTCAACGACCTTAAAGAAGTGAAAGGCATTGGGGATAAAATGGTTGATAAGATCAAATCCGAAGTCACTGTAGGGAAATAGCTATCTCTTGAGCTTTTATCTCAGCCCTGTTTATTTTCTCAACGGGGCTGAGTTACACCACGCAATAGCCTAAACATTCAGCCCATCTTTCTTCTGTAAAACATCCCACCAGTCTTATCATTCATTTTTCAGAACCATTGCCATTGCAATCTAACTCCTTGCTGGACATTTTTATTTTAGAATACGAAAGATATCATTCTGTATGCTGTTTACCGAAACAGACGGACATTCTCACCTTGAAAAAAGAAATATCCAGTATGTATATTTTTTTTGAGAGATAAATATTTCTCAATTAATTGAAACCATTGTTTCAAGTCACGGAGAATAAACATGGTAGCCAGAAAGCGGCTGGGCGATATGCTCATAAACGCCGGCTTAATTACAAAAGAAGAACTGGACAAGGCACTCAAACTGCAGGTCGACGGCAATCGACGCCTGGGATATCTGTTGATCAAGATGGGGATAATCACTGAAAAACAATTGCAATCGATTCTTACTGAGCAATTAGACCTCCCTGTTGCAGACATCCAGCTGGAATTCAGCCCGACAGTTAAACACATTCTTCCTCGATATCTCTGTAGAAAATACAATGTTATTCCACTGGGTCTGGGTAATCACAACATACTGGTCGTTGCCATGGCTGACCCTTCAGACAGCAGAGCCGTTGCAGATATTGAACAGTATACCAACAAAGTTCTGCAGCTTCGTCTTGCCTCTCACAGCGAGATTGAAATTGCCATCCGGAAATATATTCCCTGGAGTCTCAAGGATATCTTCAACCCTTTGAACTCACAAAAATTTATTGCCTTAACAGCTACGGTAGCTCTTATCCTGATAGCAATTACAATAATGCAATACAATAAAGACCGTCTTCGTACTCAATTTGGGAAAAAACAGGTGACAGCTGATGGAGTATTCTACCAGAACCACGAATTAATGCTGGAATTTGACAAATCAGGAAAGGCAACATTACAGGGGCACGGCGCCCATGCGCAGGGATCATATTCAATCACTTTCAACAAGTTAGATTCATTAGAACAATTTATTAATCGAAAACAAGACGACTTTTCCACGGCTCAACTTGCATGGTTGGCCTGGGTGCTTGAGAACCAGGTAGATGAACAATAGGTTCAGGGATTATTTCTTCTCTCTATCTTGAGCTGGCATAACTTCTGCATAGTTACAGCTTACATCTTTAGCCAAGTAATAGAAAAAAAATCCCTAATAATTCATCGCCAACCAGAAACTATGCGTTTTTTACTGACATTTTTCTTTTTAGCCATTCTGCTGCCCGGATCATTTTCATATGCTACGGAATACACAATTGAAATTGGCTGGACTATCGACGAAACAACCAGCATTGAGGTTGCCGGCTACCGCCTCTATGATCTTCAAAAAAACATGGTATGTGAAACTACTGACCCGTCTTCCACAATAATGGTCTGCACTGTCGATATTCCCGGTACCGAAGCTACCTATACCCTGACCAGTTTTTCAACAGAAGGCATAGAAAGTGATCCTTCCAATCCTTTTACCATTGTTTTTGAAGAAGCTCCCCTTGAAGCCATTATCAACCTGACTGCATCATCACTGGCTGTTGACTTTGATGGAACGGCATCTACCGGATCAATCTCTCAGTATTCCTGGAATTTCAATGACGGCAGTCCGATTGACAACAATGTAACAACCAGCCATACATTTCCTGCTGCCGGAACATACACTGTCTCTCTTACCATACAGGACGCAAGTGGAGCAACAGACTCGACCACTCGAGAAATCACCCTCAGCCAGTCTTCAGGGGATAATCAGCCACCTACAGCATCTCTGGTGATCACTTCGTCTGTAATTGGTGACGCACCATTAACCGTTACTTTTGATGCCAGCGAGTCATCTGATCCTGAGGACTTAGCACTGACCTATTTCTGGGATTTTGGAGACGGAACGACTGCCACAGGGGCTGACCTGGCAAGCCACCAGTACACTGCAGCTGGAACCTATAGAGCAATAGTTAAAGTAACTGACAGCCAGGGATCGTTTGACACAGAAACCAGCCAACCAATTATGGTCAGTGAAGGAAGCGGAAACGATGCAACACCCACGGCAATTGTCACAGTAAACAGAACTTCAGGCCCAGCTCCTCTAGCCGTTAACTTCAGCGGAGCAGACTCATCTCCATCGGAATTGACAGGAACAATCACACAATACAGCTGGGATTTTGGTGATGGCTCTACAGGATCAGGCATTGAGGTTCAGCACACCTTTACAGATGCAGGCAGCTATGCTGTTGAATTAACTATAACAGACAGCAATGCAAAACAGGATGTGACCTCAGTGACTGTGGTCGCTCAAGACCCTGCTGAAATCCAGGATAATGTTCCCACACTTATACAGGTTTACAAGCTACTCCTTCTCAATAAATAACACTGATATACTCACTTACTTAATTTAAAATGAACGAAACCAACACAATCCATAGGCAAATCGTCGGTTTTTTGCTGACACTGTTCTGCATTGTTCTTTTTGTTCCTGCAGTACAGTCAAAAGATTTTACTTTTACCTGGACAGCCAATTCGGAACAGGTTGATGGCTATCGTCTCTATTATAAAAGTGGTCCTGCCGGAGGTATTCCTTATGACGGAACAGGAGCAACCGAGGGAAATTCACCCATCAATACCGGTAATGTAACCACATTTACCCTGCACGGACTCTCTGAAACAGAAAACCATTTTTTTACACTTACCGCCTACATAGGGGACGAGGAAAGTGATTTCGCCCCTGAACTATCATGGATGGCGACACCTGCCGAGAATCAGCCACCTACTGCAAGCAATCTTTCATTATCCACTGATGAGAATACACCTGTAACGGGACAACTCCAGGCCAACGATCCGGATGGTGACACTCTCACCTTTTTAATGGCTACAAACCCAACAATGGGAAATGTGACAATAGGAGAAACAGGAGCATTCACATATACCCCGGACCAGGGTCAGACAGGCACAGACTCATTTACATTCAAGGTTAACGACGGAACCGTTGATTCTCAACCTGCTACTGTCACTATCAACATCAATGCTGTTAACCTTCCGCCCACAGCGTCTGAAGCCTCATTTTCGACCAGCATGAACTCAACTGTCAACGGACAGCTCCAGGCTGAAGATCCGGATGGGGATTCTCTTACCTTTGCATTAGAAACAGAACCAACCTTGGGAAATGCGACAATATCTGCAAGCGGAGTATTCTCCTATACTCCTGACCAAGGTCAGACAGGCACAGACTCATTTACATTCAAGGTTAACGATGGAACCGTTGATTCTCAACCTGCTACTGTCTCAATCAACATAAATGCTGTTAACCAACCTCCCACTGCAAATAATGTAGTCCTCTTAACCAGTAAAAATACAGCCATCAACGGACAGCTCCAGGGAGAAGACCCTGATGGGGATCCTTTGTCATATTCTCTTGTTACCGATCCCTCTAAAGGCACTGTAACAATTTCAGCCAATGGTATTTTTTCCTATTCTCCCCGGCAGAATGAGACCGGGACGGATTCATTTACATTCAAAGTGAATGACGGAACCGCAGACTCTGCTCCTGCTACGGTCACGATCACTATCGATGCGACTACAGCTGGCGTCAGCTTCTCCTGGGATCCTCACGAAAGTGAAATAGACGGTTACAGAATTTACTATAAAACCGGGACAGAAGGTGGGCCCGAATACGATGGTATTGGAATCCACCAGGGCGACTCCCCCATTGATGTTGGCCTGGCTACCAACTTTACATTAACAGGGCTGCAGTTGGATACGACTTATTTTTTTACAATAACCGTGTTCCGTGGACAGAACGAAAGTGGCTATGCTGCAGAAATTAGATACAGGCCAGGAGCCCCCCCTGCACCAGAGATCATTTTTATCAATAAGGTACAATAAATTATTTTTCATTGACCCGAACCTCTTGTAAAAAACTGATTATTTTATTTCGCCTTGTCCAGGAAAAGATTCTGTTTCAGAATGAATAGTTTCCAAAAAAAAGCAGCGTTGCCTCTATCACATATCCAACAAACCAGTGATATTTGCATGCTCCCTTTGAGCATGAGGGTTCAGGCTCATGATTTTAACTTTTTAATATGACCAGAAAAATGATTCTTCAAAAAAAGATTACTTATCAGATGTTCCTGCTGTTGTGTCTGGCACTGATTCTTCCT
>CAZKBZ010000002.1:0-77346 GCA_964551175.1 uncultured Desulfobulbus sp. | reverse complement strand
CTTATATCAGAAAATCCATCATTACTATCATTCGAATTTTTGTTGTTTATAAGCCGTTTCGCTTTTTTATCAGCTTGGGCAGCCTACTTTTTTTCTGTGGTTTTCTGCTCGGAGTCCGTTTTCTTTTTTCCTACCTTACGGGTGGAGGATCTGGGCATATCCAGTCCTTGATTCTGGCTTCCGTGCTTCTTGGAATTGGGTTCCAGACTATGCTTGTTGCATTTCTGGCAGATCTTTTATCTGTAAATCGACGGTTATTGGAAGATATTCAGTATCGGACCAAGAAAACGGATTATATGCAAGGCAATGGAAACGACAGTATGCAGCTGTCAGCAGAAAATTGATTCATGCATATTGTTTTCTGGGGAACATATGATACCGGAAAGCCGAGAAACCGTATTTTACTGGCCGGTTTGCGGGCGAATAATATTGATCTGATTGAGTGCCATGCAGATGTATGGACTGGTATAGAAGATAAAAGCCAAATTCAAACTTTTTCCAAAAAACTCTTTTTTCTTTTTCGCTGGCTGCTGAGCTATCCTAAATTACTGTTTGATTATTGCAGGCTTCCACACCATGATGCTGTTATCATCGGTTATCTTGGTCAGCTTGATGTCCTGGTTCTGTGGCCCTTTGCCAGGTTGAGGGGAATTCCAATTTTCTGGGATGCTTTTCTTTCTCTCTATGATACTGTTGTCAATGACCGGAAAATAGTGGGAAAATATCATCCAGTTGCTTTGCTGCTCTATGGCTGGGAATGGCTTGCCTGCAGGGCCGCAGATTTTGTTTTTTTGGATACTCGCGCTCATGCTGATTATTTTGTGCGTCAGTTTCATCTTCCTGCCCATAAGATCTTTTCTGTTTTTGTTGGAGCGGAGACGGATATCTTTTCTCCAGTACATTCAGAGAATTCAGCTGCCAGAAACGATAATCGGTTCACTGTTCTCTTTTATGGCCAGTTTATTCCGCTGCACGGCATCGAAACAATTATTCGTGCAGCCCGTTTAATGGCGGATGATCCTGTACAATGGATCATTATTGGTCAGGGACAGGAAGAAGAAAAGATTAAAATCATGCTTGAAGAGCAACCGTTACCATCGCTTCGATGGATCCCATGGGTGAAATATAATGAACTGATCTCCTGGATAGAGAAGGCAGATGTCTGCCTGGGTATCTTTGGAGAATCAGGTAAGGCGGCACGTGTTATTCCCAATAAAGTATTTCAGGTCCTTGCGTCAGGAAAACCGATTGTCACAAGAAATTCACCGGCAATTCGAGAGCTGCTGGATTCTGAAATGGATGGTGTTACGCTTGTACCTCCAGCTGACCCTCTTGCCTTGGCTGCCGCTGTCAGAAAGCTTCTTGACAGTAAAGGAGAGAATCATTGTATTTTTCATGAAGAAACTGTTGAACAAATACAGCCTCGAATACTTGCAGGACAGCTAATTGAAAAAATTGTGAGGATTACCCGTTTAGGTACTGCATGAACATCCTGATGGTTACGGAACGATATATTCCAATATGGGGCGGAGCGGAAAATCAGTTACGGCAGCTTGCTCCCCACCTGGAAGACAAAGGGTGCAGAGTTGAAATTGTTACCAGACGCTGGCATTCGGAAATGACCAGGCAGGAAACAATTGATGGAATCAGTGTCCATCGTCTGGGCATCCCTGGAAATTCATGGTTGGCAACCACAGCCTTTGTTCTGTCGCTTGTATTTTTTTTTCTTCGAGATAAGAATAATGTTGCAGTCTACCATTCTCATGGTGCGGTCAACATGGGGGCGCTCTGTCATTTGATAGCTTTTTTACAACGTAAAAAAAATGTTGCTAAAATTGCCAGTGCCGGGAAAATACCAGCTCTCAATCATACTTTTTCAGGTAGATTGTTTCTGGCGATGTTTAAAAGATCGCACGCAATTATCTGCATGACAGATGAAATCAGAAGTGAACTTCAAGAAATAAGGACCCCTGAAGAATCTATTTTTCGTATTACAAATGGGGTGGATGGTATTCGTTTTAGTCGATATTCAGAAAATCAACGTTTGAAATGGAAAGTAGAGCAAGGGTTGAAGGCAACAAGCAGAGTGGTACTGTTTTCGAGTCGAATAGTAACCGGCAAGGGACTGGATGTTCTGGTTGCTGCATGGGAAGATGTTTATGAGCAATATCCCGAATGTTGGCTTTTTATTGTCGGAAGCGGTAAGGATCAGCCAAATTCAATTGAATCACAGATGCAAGTCCTGGTAAAAAAGAAAAAACTTCAGCAGGTTAGATTTGTCGGAGAGACGGATGCACCAGAGAATTACCTGGGCGTGGCGGATCTTTTTGTCTTCCCTTCAAGACACGAAGGATTCCCTAATGCACTTATGGAAGCAATGGCTGCGGGCTTACCGGTTATTGCCTCAAGGATAGGTGGTGTGACTGATCTCGTCCAGGCCGAGGTAAACGGCATTTTGTTTGAATCAGGTAATAGTGTTGACTTGTCCCGACAAATGATAGAATACCTGGGACAGCCTGATTTGCTCAGTAAAATTGGTCAGCAGGCCAGGCTTGATGTTTTGGCAAAGTATTCTTTTCCATCAATAGCATCTCAATATATGACCCTTTATGATGAATTACTCGGGGAACGTTGAAAACGGATAGTTTATTTTTTCCTTTGAGTGATTCACCTTACCTTGAAGTAATTTATTCAACTGTTGCATGGCACAATAATCTTGACAGAAAGCAAACGTTTTGTTTTAAACTTTTATAAAATTTTAAAAGTTTAAAACATGGCGTACGATAAAGCAGGTGAAATACGGCAACGGCTCATTGAGGCTGGTGGCAGAATGTCGCAGGATTTAGGCCTTGGGCGTATTGTTGGCCAGGCTTTGGTATATCTTTATCTTAGCCGGGAGGAACGGTCCCTTGACAGGATTGGAGAGGATTTAGAGCTGAGCAAGGCCTCGATTTCCATAGCTGCCCGCCAGCTTGAACGGTTAGGGATGATTGTTCGAGTCTGGAAAAAAGGGGATCGTAAGAGTTATTATCGGACAGCTGATAATTTTATGCAGGCATTACAACAGGGCTTTATGGAGTTTATTCGACAGAAGATGAAGACTGCAGGGGCTGAAATTGATTACGCCCATAACTTGTTACAGGGGGAGTCAGGAATAACCAGTGATCCGGATATGCTTTTTTTGAGTAAGAGAGTAGAAAGAGCATTGAAACTGAAGCAGAGAGTTGAAAAGGTTGTTGAGAATCCGCTTGTCACTTTGCTGGTTGGTAAAAACTGAAAGGCTGAATAGATGAAGAACACATATGCTCAGCTATGAGAATTGATATCAATGCCCTAAGATATGTTTTCTTTTGTTAAGAAAATGATTTCTCTTCTGTCCAGGAGAGAACAAAAGCAGCTGTATTGGCTCTTTGTTGCCATGGTTGTGATGGCCATAATCGAGGTGGCAAGTGTTGGCTCCATAATGCCTTTTATGGCTGTAGTTGCCAATCCCGATGTAATTTCGGAAAACCGGTGGCTCAGCTTTATTTATACTTTCTTTGATTTTGATTCTTCAAATATTTTTTTACTCACTTTGGGGGGAATAGTTCTTTTCATCTTGATTGCCAGTAATACAGCCAGTGCAATTATAACGTGGTTGATTTTTCGATATACATGGATGCGCAATCATAGTTTGTCAAAACGGCTGTTTTCTCAATATCTGCATGAGCCGTACGTCTTTTTTCTGAATCATAATACAGCAGAGTTGGAAAAAAATATCCTAGATGAAGTTCAGCTGGTAGTCACTGGGATAATCAATCCAGTCTTGATGGTCGTGAAAAGCAGCGTTGTCATTCTTTTCGTCAGTGCATTTTTAATTCTCATGGATCCGTTGTTGGCAATTATTGTTTCGTTGACACTGGGAACGGCGTATTGCATTTTATTTTTTATGACCAGTAAGGTATTGAGCAGGATCGGTTGGGAAAGGGCAGAGGCGAATAAAAAACGTTTCCGTGTTGTCAGTGAAGCTTTAAGCGGGATTAAAGTGCTGCGGGTTTTAGGGCGGGAAGATTTTTTTCTGGATCAATTCTCCATCCACTCTTTTCGGGTATCTAACAATTTTGCTAAAAAGGCAGTGATTGCCCAGCTCCCTAAATATGCTTTTGAGATTATAGCGTTTGGTGGTGTACTGCTGATAATTCTTTATTTCCTGGCCACGAATAAAGACATGGAACAGATTATCCCCCTGTTGTCTCTATACGCTTTTGCCGGATACCGTCTGATGCCGGCCATGCAGACTGTTTTTACAAAATCAGCGAATATCCGCTATGCATTACCTTCGCTGGATATTCTTTATAATGACATATGTGGTAATGATGGAGCAGGCAAACCAGACTCTACTGACTATCAGCTTACCAATCCGCAGTTACAAAAAAAAGGGATTTGTTTGCGAGGTGTCACATTTGCATACCCTGGACAGGAAATACCTGTTTTGGATCAGTTGGATTTGTTCATTCCAATTAAAACAACTGTGGGACTTGCCGGGTCAACCGGCTCAGGGAAGACAACGATAATCGATATCCTGCTTGGTCTTCTTGTCCCGTCTGAAGGCGAGCTTCTGGTTGACGATGTGCAAATTAATGCAAAAAATCTCACCGGATGGCAGAAAAAAATTGGCTACGTGCCACAGGATATTTTTTTGAGTGACGAAAGCGTGCTGAATAACATAGCTTTTGGGATTGTTGATTCGGAAATTAACAAGGAAGCAGCTGTTCATGCGGCAAAAATTGCTAATGTACATGATTTCATCACTGGAGAGTTACCGGATTCGTATGACACCATAGTCGGGGAACGAGGAGTACGATTGAGCGGTGGGCAGAAGCAGCGAATAGGAATCGCACGTGCACTATATCATGATCCCGAGGTGTTGATTCTTGATGAGGCGACAAGTGCACTTGATGGTGTTACTGAAGATGCCATCATGCAGGCTATTCACAATATTTCACACAAAAAAACAATTGTAATGATAGCACATCGGCTGACAACGTTACAGGAATGTGATGAGATTTTTGTGCTGGAGCATGGGAAAATTCTTGCTCAGGGAAAATATCAAAAACTGAAAGAAACATGTAAATATTTCCTGGATATTAACAATATTGGAGCATGAAGTTAATGGTTAGATTAAGAAGTTAGTTTTATTTATATTGCTATTGTTTCTTTAAAAATTAATATAATAAAAAAATATTATGAATAATGAGTTAATCTATAGTGTACCTTGTGCTATTTGTATGAATAAAGAATTTTCTTTTATTTTTTCAGGAAAAGATAGATTTGATAGTCCAATATCATTAGTAGTTTGTAATAAATGTGGTTTACAACAGCTAAATCCACGAATGACTAACAAGCAGTTAGAAGAATTCTACGCATCGAAATACTATGATATATATTCAATGGATAAGAAGAAGTTATATAATAGAAGATGGGTTAGGGGTAAAAAAAAGGTTGCTAAAGGTATACTAGATGCTCTTGATTCAAAACGTTCCTTAAATGGTCTTCGCTTGTTAGATATTGGATGTGGACATGGTTTCTTGTTGGAATTAGCACGATCTCGTTCGTGCCATGTTTTTGGGGTAGAAGCATCTTTGAAGAATGCTCAAGAATTAAATAAAATTGGGTTTGATGTTTTTGAAGGCAGTTTTCAGGAATATGTAAAAAGCAATCACAACCGATTTGATGTGATAACATTATCACATATTTTGGAGCATGTTAATACGTTGCAGGAGTTTCTACTTGATGTTCGCAGTTGTTTGGAGCCTGAAGGTTTGCTATGTGTAGCTGTTCCAGATGTAGGTTGGCAGACTTATTATGGTACATATCCTATTTCAGCACACACTGCACATATTTACTATTTTTCCAGAAATACACTTCAAGCTCTTCTCGAACTTAGTGGATTCAAAATTATTTCTATTTCATATGGAAAAGGAGGATCGCATTTAAGAATGGTTTGTGCCATCAGTTCTGTTAAGACTGTTGAAGACCTCCAGTTACCCTTAGATCAACCTGAAAAATTGATTGTAGAAATTAACAATGCTTTGAAGAGGAGAAGACGACCTTTTTATTTTCGTCTGCTCAGGAGAGGCGTGCGGGAATTGCGGATGTTAGTTAACCCTTAATTTGTCAATTTGTTTTATCTAGTTATCAAGAGCTTGTTGTGTATGTTGTCTTGAAAAGAATCGGAATGATTTTCACAAAATTTCAGTATATCAAAAATATGATTTCTAAAAGGTTAAATAATTACAGCAGTGTTTTTCTAATTTTTCCTGTAATCCTAAGGTAATATGGAAACATTAGCACTTATTCCTGCACGGGGTGGTTCTAAAGGAATTCCTGGAAAGAATATTCGTGACCTGCATGGTAAACCTTTGCTTGTGTATAGCATTCAAGCGGCGCAGCAGGCTGCAACAGTTGACCGGGTCATTGTTTCAACAGATGACGAACGGATTGCCGAGGTCGCCAGGTCTGCAGGAGCAGATGTAATTAAGAGACCGGCAGAGATAAGCGGTGACTCTGCTTCATCTGAGGCAGCATTGCTTCATGCTCTCGAAGTTCTAGGCAATGATGAAGAGTATTATCCGGATTTGTTGGTTTTTTTACAGTGTACCTCACCTTTGACAAAAGCTAAGGATATTGATTGTGCAGTGGAAAAGCTTTTACAGGTCAAGGCAGATACATGTCTCACGGTTGCACCATTTCATTATTACCTCTGGTTTGAGGATGAATCCGGAGAGGCCTCAGGAATTAATCATAACAAAATTTCTCGTCCGTTACGCCAACAGCGAGAGAATCAATTCATCGAAACAGGTGCTGTTTATGTAATGCGCGTTCAAGGTTTTTTGCAGGAGAAACATCGCTTTTTTGGAAAAACTGTCATGTCCATTATGCCGGGAGAACGTTGTTGGGAAATTGATGACCCTGCGGATTGGCCCATCGCCGAAGCAATGTTGCGTTTTTCTACCCCTGAATCTTAATCGTCTGGAAAATGTATAATGCATTTAATATACAAAACGATCCTTTTCTTTGAGAATAAGTTAAATTTTCGATTAATAAATGGACATGTTTACACTACAGATTATTTTTTCAAGTTAGGTAAACGGATATTGCAGGAACAGAGAAAACTTGATCAGTACAGAGAATTAATCAGCCGGTATCCCAGAGAAGGTGATTGTAAAAAAGCCCAGCAGAATGAAGGTCTTTTTACAGAGATGATTTTTCGCATTGGTCTCAACAAGCAGAAAAAAAAGAAAATTCTGGACATAGGATCCAGAGCGGGGTTATTTCCATTTTATTGCAACTACTTTGGACATCAGGCCATAGCCAGTGATATGAAGAAAATAGTTTCCATGACTCCAACAAAGGAAATTATTGATCTTTTCAATGTCAAAGTAATTCCTTTGAAGATAGTCCCTTTTGAGAAACTGCCTGCTGTAAATGAACCATTTGATCTCATTACGGGGTTCAGGACTAGATTCCATTCCAGATACCCTTTTGAAACAGGTCTGGTGGAGGAAGAACACTGGACTCAGGAGGAATGGTCCTTTTTCCTCAAAGATTTGTCCCGAAACTATCTGAAGGAAGAAGGTAAAATCTATTTTATATTGAACAGGTTGCAGGAAAAAGGTAAAGGAGACAGCTTTCCACCGGAAATGCGACGTTTTTTTAAAGAACTGGGTGGGAAGTTAAAATACAATAAATTGACGTTTAACAACGTACAACTACGAGAAAAGCTTAAAGGTCGTGAGTAAACCATTGCTGTTTCTGCCTATAGAAACAAAAGTCCGAGAGTATCATGGAAAATTACTGTTCAGTTTGGTAGCGGCAGAGCAAGGATTTCAGATATTGCTCGGTGGCCAGAGAAATATAAGAAATACTGTACACTTATATAAACGTGGAGTGTATATAGATAAAAGCATTGCCCCAACGAAGAAAAAATGGATGAGTTGGTGTAAAAGACTTGGACTCAACGTTGCCGCCTGGGATGAGGAAGGCCTGGTTTACTTTGATGATACTGTTTATCATGATCTTCGTGTCTCAGAAGATATACTGAAACAAACGTCTCTTTTTTTTGCCTGGGGAGAGGCCCAACGCCAGGCAATTATATCAAAAATTCCCAGGGAAAAGAAAAAAATAATAGTAGTCGGTAACCCAAGGTTTGATATGCTCCGTCCGGAAATACGAGAGTTTTACGAACCTGCGGTAACAAAGCTGAAAAAACAGTATGGCGCCATTCTGCTCATTAACACGAATTTCGGTTTTTGTAATCATTATCATGGAGTAGAGACTGAGAGACAAAGGTTGCAGGTCTATCCGATTGCGATGAAAAGGCCTGGCTTTTTTGAAGGATGGATTGCTGCTCAGGAAAAGATTTATCCTCATTTCAAGACAATGATTCCACGTTTGCGAGAATCTTTCCCGGACCATACAATTATTATTCGACCGCATCCCTCAGAAAATCATGATACCTGGAAGAAAATTATTGGAAATTTACCCAGATGCCTGGTGAGTGGGAAAGGAAATGTTCTTGAATGGATCTCTGCTTCTGATGTGCTGATACATTTCAACTGTACAACTGCTATTGAGGCATATTTACTTGGTGTCCCGGCAATTGCTTATCAAGCTGAACCCCTTGGCGAGTATGAACAAAAACTGCCAAATGCTCTCAGCCTGAAAGCTGAAAATTTGAATGAACTCATAGAGTTGGTGACAGATTCAATCAACAGCGGCTTTGATGATTTTTTCCTTCATGATGATCAGGCACGAACAGAGATTGCTCATCAGTTTATTGGTAGCCTTGATGGACTGCTTGCATCTGAACGCATTGTCCACGCTTTGCATGATAGAAAAGTAATTCCGGATACAAGAAGATCATTTTTTCAACAACTTTTCAGGATTGAACGAAGTCTGTGGCTGTCGGCTAAAAGGCTGCGAAATTTGGGGGGAGGCGTAAATACGTATGATCGTCAGAAATTTTCTGGTTTAATTAAGGGTGAAATCGAGGCAGATATCATGCGGTTTCAGGCTGTAACCAAGAAATTTAATGATATCAAAGTACGATCTGTCAAGCATTCCTGTTTCATTGTTGAAAAAGGTTAAGGCTGTCTCAGGTGTTTATGGAAATAAGTATATGGTTTAACAGGAAATATAATTGTTTTTTTGAAGAATCATCTTTAACGGAATTTAATAAATTTAATGATCCTGATCTGGGGATCCTTATAAGAAAAGAACGTGAAAAGACAGTACGCTATTTTACGCTTGAGAGGCAGGGTGAAACTTTAGGGTTTTATATAAAAGAGAGTAGACCGAGTTTACTCTCTCACCTCAAGTACTTAGTAAAACAGAGAAGATTCTGTAAACTGACTACTAGGCATGAATTGGATTTGCTTCGTTTGTATAAAGAACAGGGGGTTTCTGTCGTAGATCCTGCAGTATGGGGGGAAAAAAGGTTTTTTGGTATTCCGGTATCCGGCTTCCTAGTGCAGCGAGAAGTTGTTGGAAAAGAATTGACAGAGCTTTTAATTAGGGGTGACTCTCAGGAGCGAATCAGCCTGCTCAGGGCTTATGGCAAGTTTGTTGCCAGGCAGCATTCGGCAGGGTTGTTGTCTTCTGTTGCTCGAGTAACAGATATGATTTGTACAAGTCAACAGAACAGACCCTGGGATGATATAGTTTTGGTAGTAATTGACAGAGAGAGGGGGCCTCTCTGTTCGGAAAGCTATTCCCTGGAAAAGGCAAGTAAAAGTTTGGCTGATATATTAGTCAGATTTCTTATATATGTTGGCGTACCTACTACAAAAGAAATTTGTTATTTCTTAAAAACCTATTTGCAAAACATTGAAATTGACAAAAAACCATCATTTCATGAATTATTCCATCGGTCTGACATTCAGTTCAAGTCCATGAAAAAGATATTTTCTTCTCATTTCAGAGAACAGTTTTGAATTTCATATCATTTTTTTAATAAATAATATATTTTGTTAATATGAAAAAATCATTATGTATAACTACATATGTTAGTGGTAAGGAATATATAGAATTTATACCAGTTTATATATATTCAATTTTAAAGTCATACCCAAATTATGGAATAATTATTTTCTGCGGTGAATCACTTCCGGATAATGTGCGTAACTCTCTGGACTATCTGAATATAATGGGTAAATTTACTGTTATTGAAAATTATATGGAATATATTCCAAAGAATTTTATTCCAAGAAAAGCTGCAGCTTGTAAGAGATGGCTTGTTTATTCTGATGAATTTCTGGGTTTTGAATGTTTATATATTGGAGATATAGATATATTTATTCTTCCTGAAGAAACTCCAATTCATATTCAGCATCTTAAACATTGTGAAACAATAGGACTTGGGTATAGTAATATTATCAGGCATGCTGATGATAAAATGATTTCAGGACTTCATTTTATAAAGACAAAACAATATATTAGTAATATTCTTCCTGTACTTAATAAGTATAAAAATATGTTTAACAGTGATAAATTACTATATACAAATAGTGAATATATGCTTTATGATATGATTAAAGATTCAGGACTGGGTTTATGTCCAAAAGCAAAGGATGGAGAATGGACTAATCCATTGGATCCATCATTTCGTCCTTTGCATGGAATACATCTTGCTGTTTTTAGAGACCTTATTGTGAAAAAAAGACGTATTAACTCTGATTCATTTAAGGAAGGAATGAAAATTCTTGTTGGTTTAATTGATGATCCTGTATTTAAAAAAATTGAAAATAATTTTGAATCAAAAATGATAAAGAGAATTTTTAGAAAAGTGCATAAGTTTAATATAAAATAGTCAGTATATTGTTTGCAAATTTTAGATTGATACAAGTAAATATATTTTATAGAAGCCGAATTATTTAATTGTTACTGTTTTATCAAGGGAACATTTTGTGATTATTGATAAAAGTATAAAAAAATATATTGTTTTTGAGGAAGATCCCATTCTCAGGGCATTGGATAATATCGATGCCAATGATATGCGTGTTATTTTTGTAGTTAATGAGTCTGGGATTCTTAAAGGCATAGTAACAGATGGTGATTTTCGCAGGTGGATAATAAAACAGAATAAGATTGATTTGCAGAGACCTGTTTCAGCAGTTGCCAATAAAAATTTTCAGTACAGTTTCTGTGGGGAATCACCAGAAAAAATCAAGAGTTTTTTTTCGGAGAGGATAGATTACGTTCCTCTGGTTGATGAAAGAATGCGTTTGACTGCTGTAGCCACCAAGCGCAAACCAAAAATTACCATAGGGTCTCATCAAATTACCCGTGAATCACCGGTTTTTATTATTGCTGAGATTGGCAATAATCATAATGGTCAAATTGATATTGCTTATCGCTTAGTTGATGAAGCTGTCGCTGCCGGTGCAGATTGTGTAAAGTTTCAGATGAGAAATTTGAAGAAACTGTATCTCAACGAAGGCAATGTTAATGATGCAGGAGAAGATTTAGGTTCACAATATGTTCTTGATATTCTGGATAAATTTCAATTATCTGACCAGGAACTTCTTGAAATATTCAATTATTGCCGAAAGAAAAATGTTACCCCTCTTTGTACTCCCTGGGACGAGGTCAGCGTTGATTTTCTTGACCAATGTGGCATGGAGGCTTTTAAGATCGCCTCTGCTGATTTGACCAATCATGACCTTCTCACAGCCGTAGCAGCCAAGGGCAAGCCAATGATTTGTTCAACCGGCATGTCCACAGAACAGGAAATACGTGCAGCTGTAAGTCTTTTGCAGAAATTGGGTGCACAGTTTGTTCTCTTGCACTGTAACTCAACTTATCCTGCTCCCTTCAAAGATATTAATCTTACTTATATAGAGAGATTGCATGAGATAAGTGATTTTCCCGTAGGATACTCAGGGCATGAGCGGGGAGGTCAGGTTGCCTTGGCAGCAGTCGCTTTGGGAGCCAAGATTATTGAAAAACATTTTACGCTGGATCGGTCAATGGAGGGTAATGATCATAAGGTCAGTTTGTTGCCCGAAGAATTTCAATCCATGGTCCAGGGAATCAGAATGATTGAACAGGCACTGGGAAGCGACAGAAGTCGTACAGTTTCTCAGGGAGAATTGATTAATCGTGAAAGCCTTGCCAAGAGTCTTGTGATTAACAGGGACTTGAAAAAGGGAGAATGCATTACTTCCGATATGATAGAGATAAAGAGTCCTGGCAAGGGACTGCCTCCTTACCGTAAAAATGACTTGATAGGCGCACGAGCTAATCGAAATTTTGTCAAGGGAGATTTCTTTTATCCGGAAGACTTGGAGAGTAATGCGGCCAGGCCTAGAGATTTTCAATTCGTCCACCCCTTTGGTGTTCCGGTACGGTATCATGATGCTGTGTCCATTGCAGATTCGTGCCGTATGGATCTTCTGGAGATTCATCTGAGTTATAAGGATCTCGAACTTGATATTCATCAATTCATATCGGGTACGTTTCCTCATCAGTTGGTCGTTCACAGCCCGGAACTGTTTTCAGGAGATCATATCCTGGATTTATGTGCTGAAGACCAGGAGTATCGCGCCCGTTCGATTCAAGAGCTTCAGCGGGTAGTCGATATTACAAATAAATTAAAAGAGTTTTTTCCGGTTGCAGCACGCCCTCTGATTGTTATCAATGCAGGAGGATTCAGTGCTGATAATTTTATTCCAGAAAATGATCGCAAGAAAAAATATGATCTTTTAGCTGACAGCTTGGCAGGAATAGTTCAGGAAGGTATTGAGATTATCCCCCAGACTATGCCGCCATTTCCCTGGCATTTCGGGGGACAGCGGTATCACAACTTGTTTGTCGATGTGCATGAAATCGTTAATTTCTGCAAGGAAAATGATTACAGAGTTTGCCTTGATATTTCACATTCAAAGCTTGCCTGCAATCATTTAAAATACTCTTTTTTGGAATTTTTAGCGGAGGTTGCTCCTGTAACTGCTCACATGCATATAGCCGATGCTAGGGGAGTAGATGGCGAGGGCTTGCAGATCGGTGATGGAGAAATAGATTTTAAATTAATTATGTTTGAATTGAAACATATGATGCCGGAAGTATCCTTTATTCCGGAGATCTGGCAGGGCCATAAGAATAACGGACAGGGCTTCTGGGTAGCTTTGGATAGACTCGAAAAATTGAGTAATTGACAGAGGTCTGGAGGAAAGATGGGTGTCGGGTTCCGGGGAGGTTTAAAAAAAATCATACCGGGATCTCTGTGGCCTTTTTGCCGTTTTTTTGATCGTTATCTCATTAATGCATTCTATGCATATTTAGCTTTTGTTCGTTTTTGGGCTGATCGCTTTAACCGTGTCCGATGCAAAAAAAGTCAGTCGATCCCTGTAGTCTTTTCAGGTATTAATTTTGGGAATACATATCCCCAAGATTTAGCTGAGAAAATAGAGAAAGCAGGCTTGAGATTCAAATCCGGAAGACATAGTATATACATCGATAATCCGAAAGACATAGAAAAAATTAATCGTAAAATTCTGGATTGCTACCCCTGTAATGTGGGTTTAAAAATATCCAAGAGCAGAGAAATCTCACCGGACTCCACACCCTACTATACTTCCTGCAAGCTGGCACCGGCTTCAACATGGTTCAGCATGATTGCCGTTGGCAGCTTGCTGGAAAAAACAGTTATCAGCAATTTGCTTCATGAGGAGGGTCTTGCACCAAGAGTTTATGATCTTGTCAGGCTGGAAGCTGAAGATGGAAGCTGTCAATATGGATTGATTGTTCAACCTGTTACCGGAGAGGTAGTGGTCGGTGATAAAGGGATAGAGTTTGTTTCTCGTTTTAGGAAAGCAATGAAAGAGATAGGTATGCAGACAATCAGTATTCAGGAGCATTGTGATCTGCGACCACCTGATTTTAGGCATAACATTCTTAGTGATTCTACAGGAACATATTATGTTGATATTCAGAATTTTGTACTTTTCAACAGAAGGTTTGGAAAAGATCTTCTGAAGAAAATGACAGCACTCGGTAGGCTGACGCCTTCTCTACTCGAAAGGGAAGATAATTTTTCTCAAAAGAAACCAGACACGTTAGCAGTTTTCTTATCCAATAACGGTGTTGAGTTACAAAAGGCTGCCATTCTGGATTTCTGCTTGCTGGAAGAGACTGTCACCATTTCAGCCCTTACCGCTGGGGCTAGCTGGATTGTAATGATACGCCCGTCGGATACCGTATCATTAATACGCCGATATTTATACTATTTCGCTTTTACGCGATTTGATGTCTTTGCAGCCGAAGATGGTTGCGGGCTTGACTGGAACAGTTTGCCCTTGAGCCAATACGATCTGGCCTTTGTTCAAGTTGAAGCGGAAGATTCTTTTTTGTCCGGTTTTGAGCTGATATCTGTGTCGTATCTCGTGGTTATCGGCTCAGCAGGACAGTCTGGAAAGCAACTGGCAGCTCATGCACAGAAATGGCCCTTTCCTCTGGAAATAGTTAATACTTGCAGGTTGCATTCAGATATTATTGGGTCTCGTGCTGTAGTTCTTGGTAGAATCAGGCGTTAAATGGATGCTGGCCATGAAAAACCTGCCATTTTAATTTTGGCAGACGGAATGTCTTCAGGTGGGACTGAACGCCAGATTGTAGAATTACTGAGAGGTTTGAAAGGTAAGGGAGTTTTTCGTACAGTTTTTGGCGTGCTGGTAAAGGGAGGCGAACGCGAGGAAGAGGCCGGAAAATATTCAGATATTGTGTTGCCTGTCAGGCAATCTCGTTCATATGATTTTACTCTGGCTTTTTCATTAATCAATCTTGTTGGGAAATATCATATAGACTTAATACATACTTTTGGAAGCGTCAGTGATTGTGCCGGAATTGTTGCAGGAAAAATTACCGGTAAGCCGGTTATTAACGGTTCTATTCGCAGCGCACGTCCCAGATTGAACCGACGTGACCGAATCAGCAGGATTTGCATGTCTTTTGCGACCTGGATCGTGGCAAATTCGCAAGCTGGTCTGCGAGCCTTTGGGGTTGAGAAGTTTTCTAATGCAAGTGTTATATATAATGGGGTTGATTTAAACAGATTCAAGGGGGTAGAATCTGTTTTTTATGGATATCCTGCTATTTGCATGGTTGGCAATTTCACCAGAAAAAAGGATCAAATTTCATTAATCCGGGCGCTGCCTGTAATGCAACAGAAGGTTCCATCCCTTAGGCTGATACTTGTTGGACGTGGCGAAACTCTTGATCGTTGCCGACAATTATCTTCTTCTTTAAATCTTGACAAAAGCATTCATTTCTTCACTGATGTAAATCATCCGGAACAACTGATAATGGGGTGTCAGGTTGGTATTCTCCTCAGCCCTCAAGGAGAGGGAACGTCAAATGTAATTATTGAGTACATGGCTATGGGAAAGCCTGTGATTGCCTCTGATCTGGGAGGCAACAGGGAACTTGTGGATCACAGGAAAACAGGTTTACTGGTTTCGGATCATTTGCCGGAAACACTTTCTTCCACAATTTTAGATGTTTTGTGTGATGAAGAAAAAATAAAAAGTATGGGAATGTCTGGAAGGGAAAAAATCAGGGAAAAGTTTGGATTGGAAAGAATGATCAATGATTATGAGTCCCTGTATTTGAAGGTGTTGAATTTGAGGATAAAAAAGAAAGGATGAATAAGTCCGAATCTGATCAATTTATCGAGCAATATACCACAGTCTACTTGCAGACAATATAGGCTTATCTTGTGCTTAACAGTAGGATTTTGCAAAATCCAAGGTGAGAGACACCTCTGGTATTCTTTCTATCTGTTCTCTCTCAGGAGTATGTCTATTTTGGATGTTTGAGAGTTTTAATAAAGTAATGATAATAGCTCGTTCATATTGCCATTCACCTGAAAGCGGGCAAACCAATGTCGCTGTCCCCCGTTGTTTCGCTCAATTGCTACGGTTTCTGACTTGCTCTGGCGCAAATGGCATCTCTGGAGCATCTCCTTCGAATACACATCCCAGTGATCAGCGCAATAAATATGGCTCCTCGATGTTTATAAAGTTAATGATCCAGAAATTCATGGAAACATCTTTTGACATCCGATTCACTGATGTCAGTAAAATAGAGAAATTTTGACCAGAATATGGGGACCATGCAAAGAGTAAAAGATGACAACGTGTACGGTATTATGATTAATGTACAAACAAAAACACATTTTTCTTTTTTTTTAACTATAGTTTTTTTTCTTATAGTAATGCATTTTTTTACAGAAACTCTGTCACCAGCCGTACACAATAGATTTGATCTTAATGCAGAAGCAAATATACCCACATGGTATTCAACTATTTTACTATTTTTAGTATTTTTATGTTCATTAGTAATATTTTTATTTCATAATAAAGTTAATGATAAATCAGACAAGTGGAGTCAGTTCTGGATTTATTTTGCTTCAGTTTTTGCTTTTTTGTCTTTAGATGAAGCAGCACGTTTACATGAACTTCTTAGTGAGTGCACATCTGTAAAATGGGTGTACATGTACGCTCCATTTAGTATGTTATTTTTTTTATTCTGCGTTATCTATTTTGTAGTAGTTAGAAATGATGAAAAATATCTTCAATTTTGGGTAATAGGTGGACTTTTTCTCTATGCTTTTGGTGGTATTTTTTTAGAATATATTTCATATTCTTTTAATTTATCCTCAGTTTTACAGCTGATTGAATTTGTGTTAGAGGAAGGGTTGGAAATGGTAGGAACGATTATGATTCTTATGGGATGCCTTCAGGAACTAAACGATCTTGTAACGAAAATGGCAATTGTCAAATAAGGAGTGGGATTCTGTTGAGAAATATCGATCGGAATAAAGGAAGTTGATGGAGTATTCTAAAAAAAGATGAATAAAGTAATATTAGTCACAGGTGGTGCCGGGTACATAGGGAGTCATACCTGCAAACTGCTGCACCAGATGGGATATTCTCCAGTTGTTTTGGATAACCTTGTGTATGGACATGAATCCTTTGTAAAATGGGGTCCTTTTATTGACGGTGACATTCGAGATCAGGAACTATTGGATGTAGTGTTTAAGCAGTATTCCCCTGCAGCAGTCATTCATTTTGCAGCCTTTGCCTATGTTGGTGAGTCCATGGCGGAACCTGAAAGGTATTATCACAACAATGTCTGTGGTACATTGTCTTTGCTTGGCGCAATGCGGAGAAATGCATGTAATCATATTGTTTTCTCAAGCAGTTGTGCAACATATGGCTTGCCGGATTCCCTGCCGATAGGTGAAACACATGAACAAACTCCTATTAATCCTTATGGCCGGAGCAAATTGATGGTCGAAGAAATCTTAAGAGATTACGATCAAGCTTACGGAGTCAAGTCGGTAATGCTGCGTTACTTTAATGCAGCCGGTGCAGATTCCGAAGGAGAGGTTGGAGAGGACCATACTCCTGAGACACATCTTATTCCTCTCACCATATATGCTGCACTGGGATTGAAGCCGCATGTTTGTGTTTTTGGGACGGATTATGATACAGCTGACGGTACAGCCATCAGGGATTATGTACATGTCACCGACCTGGCAGAGGCTCATGTTCAGTCTTTGCAGTACCTTGAAGATAAGGGGCGCAGCCAGGAGATCAATCTTGGCACAGGCATGGGTTGTTCTGTTATGGATATTCTCAAAGAGGTTCAACAGCTCAGTGCCGAACAGTTTCGTGTTATTTTTAAAGAACGCCGTAAAGGTGATCCTCCGAAATTGGTAGCTGATACAACAAAAGCTGAACAGCTTCTGGGATGGCAGCCGATCCGTTCCGACCTTAAGAACATAATTTCTACAGCCTGGAACTGGCATGCATGTCGACATGGCCGGTCTTATCTTACAACATAATTGTTTACAGACGCTGGGACCTTGAAAACAAATAGTTACAAGTTTCGAGAAAGCTGGCACATATTCAGGTGTGAAGCATGCTGTTGACCCTGGCCAGAACTGTTGTATCTCTCTTAGCCCCTCTTCCTGTTATCCTGCTGTTGTTGTCTGCCTTTGTTCTGCTCCTGACTGGGAAAAGAAGAGGTCCTCGGGCTATTATCTTCCTCACCATTACTGTGTTAACAATGTGTGGGTATGGTTTCTGGGGTCGTCACTGTCTTTTTGATCTGGAACGTCAGTACCCTCCTCTCGCAGTTCAGCGACTTTCTACGGAGCAGGTTAACAATTTGAAATATGTCGTAGTGCTGGGAAATACCCATGTTTCTGATCCAGGTGTACCAATTTCCAGTCAGATCAGTGGTTCCTCACTTTAGAGAATAGTTGAAGGGATTCGGATTCACAGAATGCTACCTCAGAGGACATTGGTGATAAGTGGCGGCAGGAATATTGATTTTGTTGCCAATGCCAGGATAGTTGGGAACCTTGCTCTGAAACTCGGTGTGAATCCGGATAAAATGATAGTTGAAGATAGTCCTCGAGATACAGTTGAAGAGGCAGAGTTGCTTGTGCCTCTGTTGGCTGAGCATCATTTTGTGCTCGTGATCTCTTCCTGGCATATGCCAAGGGCATTACATATAGTTAGAGCAGTCGGCATGCAACCATTACCAGCACCAACCGACTTTACAATTACAGAGAAACAGGGTGATGTTTCCCGTGCTTATCTCCTGTCCTGCAAAAATGTTTATATTGCTCAGCAGCGTTTTCACGAATGGCTGGGCAGTTTATGGTCGAATGTGAAAGGGTAGTGATATGTCGGTATCCGTTTCCGTGGTTATACCCTGTTTTAATCAGGGACAATTTGTTGATGAAGCAGTTGTTTCTGTATTGAAACAAAGCTACGCAGAATATGAAATTATTGTCGTTAACGACGGTTCAACGGATTCGGATACGAACAGGTTGCTGGAGAGTTATAACAGACCTAAAACAAGAGTCATCTCTACTCGAAATCAGGGACTTGCCGCAGCCAGAAACAACGGAATACGAGAGGCCCTGGGGGAATACATCCTTCCACTGGATGCCGATGACCGGATAGGGCCGACGTATCTGGAGGAGGCGGTCAAGCTGCTGTCTGAACGTCCCAATTTGGGAATTGTGTATTGTCGTGCCCGGCTTTTTGGTGCTGTTGATACCGAGTGGCAACTGCCGGAGTTTTCGCTGGAGACCATGCTGCTTGACAATGTTATTTTCTGTTCTGCCCTGTTTCGTCGAAAAGACTGGCAGGCGGCTGGCGGATATGATGAGAGTTTGCTGTATGGTTGGGAGGATTATGATTTCTGGCTTTCACTCCTGGAAATGGGCCGAAAGGTCTACCAGATACCGAAGATTCTTTTTTATTACCGGGTGTCAGCAGATTCCATGGTGCGTGCACGTCCCCGGCAGCATAAGCTTGATACTTTTACCCGGATCTACCATAAACATCAGTCGCTCTACTCTGCAAACATCTCTGTCTGGATAGATAAACTGCTGGATGTTCACGAGCAGTATCATGAAGCTGCTTTGCTTGTTCAGAACCCGGATGATCAACAGCAGCCTGAACAGTGGGTCCGCAAGGTGGACGTCAGTACCAACCGCCTTGAGTTTTTACTTCCTGACAGGACCGGTGTTAAGCAACTGATTTTTAAAGCTGCTGATGACTATGTGGTACTACGGATAAAGAGTATAAGAATCCAGGAGCAGGGTTCATCCAGACCGGTTGGAAATTGGACAACCAATGCCGATGTGGCAGAAGGTGATGTGTTCATTTTTTGTAAAGATGATCCTTGCATTTTTTTCAACCTGACGGAGGATGATTTATCGGACGAAACAGGGGAGAAACTGGTTATTTCCCTGCAATATCTTGCTTTTGGACGGGACTGTCTGGATTTTGTGATGGCAGGACAGCCGGCAGAGGAAAAAAATGCAGAAGATACAAGTCATTCAACATTGGAAGAAAATCGATCTACTGTAGCAGGAGTTCCTCTCTCTTGGTGGGGTGTCAATAAAGCCCTTATTAAACTGCGTCTTAAATCATTAAAATATTATCTGTTAAATGCACATTACCGGGCCATCAAAAAAAGCGGTTTGTTTGATCCTGTTTTTTACCTGAGGAATAATCCCTGGATGGATCCGCTGCTTATTGATCCGTTGATGTATTATGTAGAAACAGGCTGGAGAGAAGGAAGAAGTCCAAGTCCATTTTTTGAGCAGACCTTAATCTGGTACCGACAGAATTCTGAGGTGGCCGAGGGTCATGATCCCTTACTGCATTATATTGAAAAAGGTTGGCAGGATGGAGAAAATCCCAATCCCCTTTTCTGGAGTAAGTGGTATGCGCAAGAATATCCGGAAAGTGCAGCCAAGGGAAAAACACCTCTTTCCCATTATTTACAGAAAGGCTGGCGTGCAGCCTGCAACCCGAATCCGTTTCTCGATCTCAGCGGATATATTGCACGACACCCGGAAATCAAGATGTCTTCTGTTGATCCGTTGACCCATTTTGTAACCTATGGGCTGGAGAGAAAAGATCCGTTGTTGCGTTTTTTTGATAAGAATTATTACCTTGAATCCAATCCTTCTGTTGCCCTGAAAGGTATTCCTCCATTTTTCCACTATATTTGTTATGGAGCAGAGGAAGGGTGCAGCCCGAATCGTTTTTTTGATCCTGCTTGGTATCGGAAAAATTATTGTCCTGAGATTGAAGATCCTTTGCAGATTTTTTTTCATTTCAGTCAGAAGGGGAGTAATAAGCTGTATCGCCCATCCGCACTGTTTGATCCCGCTTATTACAGTAAGACTTATCCGGAAAGTCTGTCAGACAGCACCCATCCGTTACTGCATTATCAGGAACAGGGAATTGTTGCAGGTTTTTATCCCTGTCAGGAAGTAGCCGATCTTACCAGGAAGCCGGTTATCAGTATCCTGATGCCGGTCTACAATACCGATGAACATCTTCTACGCCGCGCTATCCATTCCGTGCTCTATCAGGCCTATCCTCACTGGCAACTCTGCCTGGTGGATGATGGCAGCAGTGCGGCCCATATTGCCCCATTATTGCAGGAATATGCAGGAAAAGATCAACGTATCAAGGTGAGATTTCTTTCTGAGAACCGGGGGATTTCCAGAGCAACGAACGAGGCCGCTGATCTGGCCGAAAGTGAGTATCTCGGTTTTCTCGACCATGATGATGAGCTGACCTTAGATGCTTTGTATGAAATGGTCCGGGCGATCAACAGATTTGATCCGGATATTCTATACAGTGACGAGGATCTGGTGGACCGGGAAAGTCGTCATATTGAGAGGTTTTACAAGCCTGATTTTAATCCTGAGTTGCTGCTCTGTCATAATTACATAACCCATATGTTTGTCATTCGCAGCTTCCTTTTTGATCAGGTTGGTGGTTTGTCAGCCTCATGTTCAGGAGCGCAGGATTATGAACTATTGCTGAAATCTACTGAGTTAACGGATAAAATACATCACATTCGGCGTTCTCTTTATAAATGGCGGGCAACGGAAACCTCCACCAGCATTCATCATGATCAAAAGAACTATGCTGATGCAGCTGGTCTGTACGCTTTACAGTCGGCTATGAAACGGCGTGGTTTGAGTGTTGAAGTCCGTCAGGGACAATGGAAATATTATTATCAAGTGCACAGGCTGAAAGACAGGGAGCCTCATATATCAATTATCAGCCTGTTGTCAGTATACTCTAATGATATGTTTTCCTGGCTGAAAATGCTGGTTGACCGCATCAAATATCAGCACTTTGACATCCATATACTTTGTCCTACCGCGGTGGCAAATCTGCAAAGTGATACCTTTCCGGCTCAGTTGGCTGGGAAGGTTTCTTTTCATGAAATTTCTTCTGAAGAAAGTGATGCCAAGGTTTTGAACCGTGCTGTTGAGCACGCCGTTGGGGAATATCTCGTTTTTCTCAAAGGGGGAGTAGTGCCGGAGGAACCTGCGTGGATTGATACCCTGATCGGCTATTCCTTGACGGAGTTGTGTGGCGTTGTCGGTGGCAAGATCAAGGGGCAGGGCGGACAGACAGTTGATCCGGCACTTCCGGATATCACAGATGAAAGCTGCAGGGTGTATCGTTCATTTCTTGTGGATGGATCATTTCATCTCAACGGGATTGTCTGTCCCCAGAATGTAATAGCCGTATCTTTTGATTTCTGCATGGTGCGGCGTTCACTGTTTCAACAGGTTGCAGGTTTTGATGATGAGAATTATCCATTCTGTCTGTACGATATCGATTTATGTCTGCGCTTGAGAGATGAAGGCGTTGAGCATGTTGTAACTCCTTTTTGTTCAGCAAAGTATCAATACAGATTTGGTGAAGAGGGAGAGCATCTCGGATGCAGACGGGAAAGAGAGCTGTTTCAGCAACGATGGCAGGAAATTCTTGTCCGCCATCCCTATTACAATGAACAACGACTGTTGGAGGAAAAGGGATTAACCCGGGATGCCTGGCAGATTTGGCTTGCCGGCACTGGCGGAGGGAGATCATAGTAAAATGAGGTTTGTATTTTTCAGGATTCCATGACAAACTAGATTTTCAGCGTCTAATGTGAAAATTGTTCTCAGGAAAAAAGTTCATGAAAAAGGAATCAGTGGATATTGTTGTTCCGGTTTATAATGAGAAAGACTCGTTGGTAGAATGTTACCAACGTATTTCCGATCTTGATCTGGAGTTTCACATCATTTTTATTGATAACGCTTCTACAGATGGTTCGCTTGCCTTGTTAAAGAGTTTTAAGGACGTGACAGTCATTGAACACGAACAGAATGAGGGATACGGAGCCTCGTTACGGGATGGTATTCGAGCATCATCTGCAGAGATAGTAATTATTATTGATGCTGACTGCGAATATCCACCTGAAGTGATCCCGGATCTTGTGGCGGCATTGGATCATCATGAGGTCGTTTATACATCCCGTTTTCTGGATGATCGTAATAAGGGAATGGCTTTTTTCAAAACGATTGGGAACAAGATTATTTCCAGGATGTTCAACATTCTTTTTCAGCAGAATGTAACGGATCTGTATACAGGATCTAAAGGATTCCGCCGTCAGATCGTAGCTGATTTGCCGATGGAACGGAATGGTTTTGAACATGTCCTTGAAGTGGCGGCGCGGCTGGCTAGAAAGGGGATTGTGATCCATGAAATTCCGGTGGAATTCCGTGCCCGGCAGACCGGTAGTTCCAAAATGAGCCATGTAGTTGAAACGCTGAAATTTATCTACCTCATCCTGTATTATTTTTTTGTTCTCTCCCCCCCCTCTGGAAAGGTCAGAACATGAGCAAGTTGTATGGGTTGATTCCTGCAGCCGGTAAAGGTACCAGGGCTAGACCCTATACAAGCAAGCTGCCCAAAAGTATGCTGAAGATTGGCGGTACTCCTAACCTCCAGCGAAATATTGAGTTGATGCGTGATCAACTTTCAATCAGAGACATTGTTATCATTACAGGATATCATGCAGAGATAATTGAGAGTTTTTTGGGAAACGGACGGCAACTCGGTGTTCATCTTCATTATGTCCGTAACACAGAATTGGAAAGGGGATTAGCTTGGTCAATTTTGCTTGGCCGTCAAATAATTGATGATTATTTTTGTGTGATTCTTTCAGATGAATGCTACGTGGAATCCAATCATCATGAATTGAAGAATTACCCTTTTCGAAAAGCTATTGCCACTTGTGGTATTAAGGAGGTCGATGATAAAGAACTGATCAGGAGGAACTATGCGGTTCGTTTTCAGGGGCAGTGTATTGCTGAACTGATCGAAAAACCGGACCATATAGATAACGATATCCTTGGCTGCGGTACTTTTGTTTTCTCTCCTGAAATATTTTTGCTCTTGGCCAAGGCTTTTGAAAAGGCAGCAGACGATTATGTAGAGTTCATATCTTTTCTCAACGAGCTGTGCCTGCAGGCAAAAACGATTTTTCCCTTTTGGTTGAAAGGGAGTTATGTCAATATTAACGATCGTGACTCTTTTGCTCTTGCGCAATTTCATGATCGAAACCACCTGTTTGCCAGCCGAAGTAAGTCATTATTTATTTACAGTGAGGGAACGGAGGAAAATGTAGGGTTTACAATCGCCCGATACAGTAAAATTTTCTCTCCGGAAGATATTTACCTGATCGTTCCCGCAGATAATTTTATTGAGCATATTGCAATAAAATACGGGATAAAGCTTGTCCGTTGTCCTTCAGATTGTGTTCTATATGGACAAAAGATTAAATATGCCTTTGATCTTGCAGATGCTGATATATTGATCCTCACCGAAGCTGATTATGCCTTTCCGGCCAGGGATGTTGAGAAACTTTTTGCCTATCTGAAAGAGGCGGACATGGTTATCGGCACTCGGACAAGCCGTCAATTAATGGAACGTGGTACGGACATTCAGGGTATTGTCAGACTGGCAAACGTTTTTGTCGCCAAGCTTTTGGAAGTATTGTGGTGGCATTTTGAGGGACGATTTACCGATGTGGGGTGCACATTTAGGGCAATATGGCAGACATCATACCTGGCGATTCAGGATAACCTCCGTTTCAAGGGACCGGAATTCTCTGCGGAGATGATGGTTGAAATACTTAATCAGAGAATGAGGGTTCTTGAAGTTCCTGTTAATTATAATAATGTGAGCAGGGCGCTCAATAAAAAGTATAGAAATGTAAACACTTTTTTTCGTTTTCTTCAGATGTTGTTGTCTAAGCGATTATCCTGATTTTTTCACAAGTAGCCAATATGGTTTTCTCTCCTGTGGTAATCGATAAATGTCTTTTTTCCCGATATCTGCCGGGGGCTTCCAATTCATTGAAGCCATGAGGATTTGTTCAGTATTTTTCAACTGTTGTCCGGATGTGCCGCTACTGACAGTGTGTCTTGCCTGATAGTAAATTCTCCTTTAACCTTGAGTTGTTATGTTTTCTCTTCTGTTGCGGGTCAGTGATAAATACAGGCATTTGATTGTTGTTTTTCTTGCTGTCCTGCTGGCGGTCTCATTTGCTTTTATTTGGGGCAGCAGATATCGTCAGACGTATCTGTTGTTTAAAGTTGAATCGTTTCAACAAAGTTCCCTGCAGGTTTTTTTTGATACAGGTGAGGGGATTGGTGAAAGATTCAGCCAGGTACGGGAAATTCCTGGTGCTACTGTTCGTTATTTGCTTCGATTTCCTGTCCCTGGCAAGCCGATCTATTCTCTGCGTATCGATCCGAGTGAACGCATGAGGATTGTTGAAATTTCCCTGGTGGATGGGCGCAATGCCTTGATAACCTCTTTGGACACGGATTCTCTTGTTGCCCTAAATGATATAGACAGTATCCGGAAAACGGATGAGGGAGTTTTGGTTATTCCCAAAAAAGGTGATCCACAGCTGGGTCTTGTCTTGTCTACACCGCTTCCTAACAGGTATGGCTTCAAGATCCTGTTTACCTGTACACTGTTTTTTGCCTTTTATACCTTTTTTCAACTTGCTTTGTTTTTGCCCAGCAGAATAAACAAAAAAAAGTCTGTCTGCGTAAAAGGCCAGGCCATAGCGCGGAGCCGTTCATGGCTGTACGGTTTTCACCTGTTGGCTCTTTCCCTGGGCTGGCTTGCGATTCTTGGTGCCGTAGTTTTATTGGTTAGCGAAGGGAGACGGTCTTTGGGAGCAGGTCAGAGAAAACATGATCTCATTGCCTACAGGAAGGATGTTATCTCCCGATCTGTGAGTCTGCAACGCAGCCCAGACAATCTTTCACTTCATGGCATGCTATATGAGGCAAAATATCCCGGAGAAAGCCACTCAGCTGTCCTGTTGTTGCATGGAAATTATCCCCAGGGAAGCGATTTTCCCCTATATAGGGTTATGGCGACGGAGCTCGCCGGTAGAGGATACACAGTGCTGACAATAGACTTTGCCGGGTATGGCAGGTCTGCAGATCCTTTTACTGCAGGCATTCTGAAGAGTATCAATCTGGATATTGATGCCATTGCCGGTGTGGAATTTTTGCAACAGCAAACGGGGTTATGTGTTGATTTTCTTCATATTGTCGGTCATTCCATGGGTGCCGATCCGGCAATCAGTGTTGGGAGCATGACAAAGGATGTCCGGTCGATTACTCTGATCGGGCCACCACGCAGGGTATATGAAAGGTTCAATTGGCCGCCGGATGTAAACTTTTTCTGGAATTGGGCACAACATGTCAGAAAGACAGTGTACGGGAAAGAGCAGTTTCCGGACTGGTTTAGCAAGGAGATATGGAGGCAACAGATTTTGGACCGGGACATGGTGCATTCTCTGGATTATTTTTCACGTTGGAACCACAAACCGGTTCTTTTTCTGGATGGCGAACGTGAGACCGGGCAGGACAGAGAATTTCTGCAATGGTACTATTGCAGGACTTCCTGGCCCAAACAATATGTTACTTTAAGCAAAGCCGATCATAATTGCAATGTGGTGGTACGGGATGGCAGGATTTATTATGATCCGGCAGTGATGGGTCAGGCCATTGAAGTCATGGATCTTTGGTTCAGGCGGGCAGAGAAGACACAACCACAGTTTTACGATCTGGTTCTTAATCTTCTGCGTCACCTGTTTGCCGTTGAAATGCTTAAACGGTGCTGAAATTTTCGGCGTAATCCTTCAAACCATCTTCCAGTGAGTATTGGGGGATAAAGTTGAGAATTTTTTTGGATTTACTGATATCAAAACCGTTATCAGTATCGAAAAATTCCAGGGTACGACGTGAAATGGGAGGTTCTTTTCCCAACAGACCGAACAGGGTTTCAGCAACAGAGGCAATGGCAACACCCAGAGGGTATGGCAGGGTAATCAGTGGTCCAGGCAGATGAAGTACGGAAGAGAAGGTTTCAATCAACTCATATGTGGTAACGATCTGGTCTCCTCCGATAATCATCATTTCTCCGGCAGCTTTGTCCCGCTCCATAGCCAAACGGAAGGTCTCAAGCATATCCTTGATATACATGGGATGGCGTTTATTAGTTCCCTTTCCAATCATTATAAAACGTTTCTTCTTGAGCATCCGATGGAGTTTCGCAGTTCTCGGGCAACCCAGACCATACACCCATGCTGGCCGCAAAATAACATAGTCCATACCGGATTCTTTACAGAATTTAATGACTTCTTTTTCACCGGCCAGCTTGGTTTCACCATAAATGGATTGGGGGTGACAAGGTGTACGTTCATCCGCCGGTACAGTTTCAAGCTTACCATAGGCTCCAACTGAACTGATGTGGACAAAACGGTGGACACCGGCCTTGTGAGATTTTTCCAGCAGGGTGCGCAACCCATGTACATTTATATCCCAGTATTCACTTTCATCAAGGCTGATTTGCAGATGGGCACTGGCAAGATGAAAAACCACATCCTTGCCGACAAGGGCCTTTTCCGTTAACTTCCAGTCTCGAAAATCTTGTTCCAGCATGTTAAACAAACATTTTTTTCCATCAACCGGATGTGCGGGAAAGTGGAGGTCCATTCCATCCACCTTGTGTCCCAGGGCGGAAAAAAAGTTGGCAGTGTGATAGCCTAGGAACCCTCCTGCCCCGGTAACCAGAATTTTTTTGCTGTTTTCAGGCATTTCGTTTTCCTTCCACAATGGTAACGTATCCCTCGCCACCCATTACTAACACATCAAGAGAGGATATCGCCTTGAAAAACGGATAGACAAGGGCATACATCCTGTAGGTTTTTTCAACGGATTTTAACTGCTCTTCCGTGGCAGGGGCAATGGTTCCCTCTTCAACATTTGCCTCGCCTTTTTTTGCCAGCACCTTAACGTAGAGGAAATTGATGGTCAGTTCGACCATTTCCGTAAAAAATCGGGAAAAAGTTACTCTACGGGTCGGTACAAATCCAGCCTCTTCCATGATCGGTTCAAGTTCGGCAACGGTCAGGCCGTCACGAACATGGCCGTATGCTTCCTTGGTCATGCCGACTATGTTTTTTAACTTGTTGACAATCTTTTTCTGATCACCACCGGGGATGGTAATAATTACCTGGCCGCCGGATTTGCAGATCCTGTACAGTTCATGGGTGAAAACATTAGGATTCTCAATATGTTCCAGGCAGTCAATGGAAATGATCCTGTCAAAAAAACGGTCAGGATAATCAAGTCTGTCATAAGAGCCCAGAAGAATATTTTCTCCAAGCAGCTGTCGCATTTCATCTATTGATTGGGTTTCGAGCTCTGCCCAGGACCATTGCCCACCGAGTTCACGGAGAAAATAGTTCATTGCACCGTTATTATCACCGCAGGTAACTAAAAGACATTTTTCATCAGATTTTATGCTGCCTAAGAGTTTGGTTAGCTCTTTAAGACGCATCTGTTTTTTCAATGTCTTGCGGAACATCCGTATCTGCCAGGGAAGGTTTATCTCCATTTCGTTTCTCATATGTTCAGGTATTGTTTGACGTATTTTAATGTGTCGAGAAGAAAACAGTGACCATGATACAGTCTTCGGCCAACAGCGTCAATTGTATGCTGCCGGAGTTTCTGTTAGGGAAGGAACATGCAGCCTCAGCGTGACAATATTTCTTGTCCATCGGGAGACCTGGAAGTAAAGAACGTCTGCAGTCGGCCCAGCTCCTGGGCACGTTTGTCCTTATCCCACGGGAAAAGCCTGCTGATAACAGGTGCAATTTTCAGGGCCCGAGCCGGATTATCACCGATTGTTGTTCTACGGACAATAAGGTCGTCAAGATGCAGCACCGCCTGCTCATCGATGATGGCGGATAGTCTTTCCTTCCAGTGTGAATCGGATTCCTTCGGCTGCCAGTCATAGGCGAAGTTGCCGTCAAGATGGTCTGCTTTGGATGCAAAACGAAGGCGGATACTGTTAGCTGCCAGTGGAGTTTTTTCAGGAAAGAGAATTTTTATAGTTTTTTCAGCAACTTTTCTGGCTGTGGTAAATTTGACACCGGATATGGTATACAGTCCCCGTGGGCCTCCTGTAACCTTATGGTCCTTGATAATCTCCCTGTCTGCAAGGGTATCTCCACCCTGCTCCTTCACCGGCAGCAGGCCGCTGTAAATCTGCACAATATCTTTTTGTTGTACGTTAAGGCCAGGTACAGCATGGTTGAGATGTTTAAGGTATGTCTTGAGCTCCGCCCGGGTCGGCATGGGAAGGTCGGTAACTCCGTTCCAAGGGGAGTGAACGGTACCGCCCATGATTATTCCATGCCAGGCATGAATGAAGTACATCCTTGCTCCCGGTATTTTCGGCTTTACTGCAACTGAGTGACTGGACAGAGCTTTTTTGTTGATGAGTAGGTTCCAGGCAATGGAATACTTGAAAAGATTAGGATCATCACAATCAAATTTAGCAGCCAGAGAACGACACCATGGGCCGGCAGCATTAATGATTTTGGCTGACCGGAATGTGCAGCCTGTAGAGGTTTCCCTGTCAATGCAGTGTACTCCCTGTACTTTATTATTATCCAGCAGCAGTTTATCTGCTTCCATATAGTTCAGGGCCGTGGTTGGTCCGCTACAGGCTCTTTTCAACATTTCCATAACAACCAACTGGGACGAGGGCATACCGCCGTCATACCATACTGCGCCACCTTTTAAATCCTGTGTATCGACTAGTGGAAAAAGTTGGATTACCTCTTCCGGGCCGATGACATGTCCGTTTTTCAGTTCCTGTTCCGGGTGAACGCACCGGTTCCGTTTTCTGGAGAGAAAGTCATTGATTCCCAAGGCTACCCGAAAGACAGACGGCCGGTAAGGGCCGTTACCGTACAGAGGCATAAGGCAGGGAAGAGGAGTAACCAGACCAGGGAATTCCTGCATAAACCAGTGGCGTTCAGCAACGGATTCAAAAAAACGGGACAGATCCATTTTCTGGAGGTAACGCAGACCGCCATGAATGGTTCGCAGGGAGTTATAGGTAGTGGCCCATCCGAAATCATTTTTTTCTATCAACAGGTTGCGTAGACCCAACTGGGAGGCAACAAGGGAGAGTGCAATGCCGTACACTCCACCGCCGATTATGATGAGATCATATGTTTTCTCTGCCAATTGTGCATGGCTACGTTTCATTGACATTTTCTTGATTGCATCCCGGTTGTCTTGCTGTTAATTGAAGAGGAAAAACGTCACATGAATGCACGGTGCACGAAATCAGTTTTATCAGCCAAGCCAGCGTTTTTGCCAGTCATGGAAAACAATCATAGCCCAGAGGAGATGGCTGTGATTTTCCCGACCGGTCAAATGCTCATCCTTTAACCTTTTTATTGTCTTCCACTGGAACAGGTCATTGCTCTTGACGGAGGACTCATTGAGGTGTTCTTCAAGAAGGGGGCGGAACTCATTATTGAGCCAGTGTTTAATGGGAATACTGAATCCTTCCTTTGGTCGGTACACACAGTCTTCAGGGATATGACGCGCTGCCACCCGTTTTAAGATTGCTTTGGTTTCGCTGCCTTCAAGCTTGTATTTCTCCGGTATCTGGAAGGCAAGCTCAACCAGATCCGGATCCAGGTAGGGTACCCGTGCTTCAAGGGAAACCGCCATTGACATCCTGTCTACTTTGGTCAGAATATTATCACACAGGTAGCTCTTGACATCAACATAAAGGTCTCGCTGAAGATTGCCCCGCTTACCGGCCCGGGAAAAAAGTCGGCTGATATGATCAGCTGCAGGCAGGGTTATTTCTTTTTCAGCCGAGGTGCTGAAAAGCCGGGAGCGCATTTGGTCACTGGCAAATATGCGCCAGCGTGTATGTTCCATTACTTCCGGATAGGAAGCCCCTTCCACAAAGCGGCGTGCCTTGTTGACGAAACCTTTTTTTTTGGCACTGGGGGGGAGAAGGTTGATCAGCGGCTCTATTGCCCTGCTTCGCATAAATTTCGGGATTCGTTGATAAAGGAGACAAGTCTTCTGTGCAAGGTAGGTCTCATAACCACCGAAAAGCTCGTCGCCACCATCTCCACTCAAAACAACTGTCACATGCTCCCGGGCAAGCTGGGAGACAAGGAAAGTCGGGAAGATGGAAAAGTCGCCGATGGGATCTTCCATGAAATGCATCAGCTGGTCAAACAATGAGTAGACATCAGGCCGTATGATCTTATCACGATGATCGACTCCAAGGTGACCGGCAACTTTTCTTGCCCAGGGAAGCTCATTATAAGTCGGATCATCAAAGCCGATGCTGAAAGTCTGGACTCGGCCCATAGCTGCCGCAATCAGTGAGGAATCGACACCACCGGACAAAAAAGCCCCCAAGGGTACATCACTAATCATCTGCATACGGGTGGACTTTAAGATCTGGGCTTCTATGCGCTCTTCCCATTCTCGGCTAGTGAGTTGCATCACCTCGGGATCCGGAAGAGGAATGTCCCAGTAGTGCTGAGGGATGAAAGAAGGACGATTGAGATCAATGGTCACCATTTCACCAGGCTCTAGTTTGTGAATACCGGTAAACATGGTGGCACGGCCCGGGATATATTCCCATGACAGAAATGCGGCCAGACTGTTCATGTCCAGGGAACGGTCAACCCAACCGCTGGCCAGTATGGCTTTGATTTCCGAGCCAAAGATCAGGTGCTTGTCAGTGAAGAGATAGTAAAGCGGTTTTATCCCCAGATGATCCCTGGCCAGGATAAAGCGATGTTTTTTTCTGTCATGGAGGGCAATGGCAAACATGCCGTTAAGGTGCTTAGGGAAGTCTGTTCCGTATTGCTCATAACCATGGACAATGGTTTCGGTGTCGGAGTTAGTGGCAAAGACATGGCCGTGCTGCTGCAGGTCGGATTTAAGTTCCAAAAAGTTATAGATTTCACCGTTAAAGACCGTCCAGATGGTACGATCTTCATTATGGATCGGTTGTGTGCCACCGCCTAAATCGATAATTGACAGTCTGCGCATACCCATGGCAACCCCGTTCTGGAGAGCCATGCCGGATTCATCAGGACCTCGATGGTACAGGGTTTGTACCATCTGATCAAGTCGCTGCAGGTCAGCTTCATGATTTTGTTCGTGGAAGCGGACAAAGCCGCAGATGCCGCACATCAGGCTACATGGTTTAAGACGTTGAGTAGTTTAGTAACGTACGCTTTTCTCGAGTAGTGGCTGTTGTAGAGTTTTTTTGCATTCTCGGCTTTTCGTTGGCTTTCACCGCTCGGATCAATTGCCTGCAAAATGCCATTTGCCATATCCGTCGGGTCCGGTTTCACCAAAAAAGCTACGTCTGAAGTTAACACCTGGGTATGAGAGTAAATCGAAGTAGCAACAAGTGGCGTACCAGAGGCAAGCTGTTCATAAATTTTTAAAGGAGTGTTGGTGCCGCTGCTTCTCGGAGAGACCAGAACAGTCGCCTGTTCCGTATAAGCCCTGGCCTGAGCCTGTGAAACACGTCCGGTGAAGATGACATGTCGCTTTGCACCGTAGTGTTCACTCATTTGTTTATATTTATTAACCTGTTCTTCTGTTCCTCCGACAATGATAAATCCTATATGTTTATTATGTTTGATTACGTAGGGAATGGACTGAACGAGGATATCTATACCCTGATAACTTTCCAGTGTGCCGGCATATACTACCCGGCAGGTAAAGGAAGCTGGAATGGTCACAGGGGGGCTCTGTTCATTTGCAGAATTTGCAGCAGAAGCGTTGGCCAGCCGAACAGGCTCAAAAATAGAGTTTTCGATGAGAAAATTCTTGTCATTTCCGGGAAGCACGGATTCCACGTAGTTATACAGATCCGGACAGATGGTGATAATGGCATCACTTGCTGCAAGGCTTTTGTTTTCAAGCCAGGTGAAAGTTTTGATCAGTATTTTTAACCTGGTAAAGTTAAAGTTGGATAACTGCTGCGGCAGGCTGGAATGCATGTCGTAAATCAGTTTGAACCTGAAAATGGGCTTGAGGAGAATAGACAGGAACACAGCCTCCTCATGGGCATGAACAGAATCATACCGATATCGAAGTAGCAGCTCAACCATCCGGAAAAAAATAAAAACATCATGGAACAGCTTGAGTATTGATGGCCCGATTTTTATAGTACCCAAAAAAGTAAAGGCCGGGGTTCTGAAAAATCGTACACCCGGAATGATAACATCCTGGCCCTGACCATAGGTCAGAAAATCTATTTTTTCCCCGAGCTCGGAACTGATCAGCGTCCTGTAATATACTGAGAAAGGTGTGCCCCGGGGAGAGAAAAAAGGCTGCGGCGCAACGACAAGTGTTTTCATGTTGTTAACTATATGGATTGTGAGTTAAATGCTTGCTTAGCTGCATGCTGATCTGGAGACAGAAAAAGGGCAGAATGCGTTCAGGTCTGCCAAAGGATTGCAGGCTGCTTTCCGGAGCGGTAATCTGTTGCTTCAGGGAGTGGAAAGGACGAGCACTACTCACTGTCCCGGGAAAATAGAAACCGAAACTGCCAACCCGTTCCTCCTGGTTGCGAAAGGGGAGCGGGTCACTGCCCTGAAGGTTGCCAGTCCCCATCTTGGATGCCTGGGAAAAAACAGCAGGTTTTGGCCAGAAAAAAGGACGATTACCGTTGTCTCCAAGAAAAAAGGAGCGGTTACGAAAAGATTGAACGGTACGCTGAACAATTCTGCCCCGTTTGCCAAGCCATTTACCTGCCCCCCAGGGCAGCACCATCAGGCAATTTTTGTTTTCCAGGTCTCGCAGGATTTCCTGCAAGGGGTTGTTATCCGGATAGGTGGTGTCCAGACCAAGTGCAAGAACCTCAAGGGATTCGGCAGTGACAATTTGTCGTCCGGCGACAACATACAGAGATGCATTCTGGTGAAGATCCATTTGCAGACAGTTTGCTTCATCAGTAGTCCGCAGTGTAAACCCATCGACCTGCCCTGGTGAATTACGCAACCGGGTAAACGCCTCTGTACCGGCGGATTCAGTAAGCAGGAGAAAATAGTTAAGAGTTCCTTTAAGGCTCAGACAATGAGTATAGTGGTTAAAATTGTCCAGGGCAGCCTTGAACAGCTTGTCAAGAGCAAATGAATCGTGAATGTGAACATGGCCATCTCCCATGATCCAGGAGTTATGGTCTGTTTTCGCCTGCATTATAAATTCCGTTGTTAAGTTGCTCGCAGAATATGAACAATTAAGCGTACCATGTCAAGCTATTCACTTATTTAGGTTTAAAATCCTCGAGAGCTTTTTTTCTGTGTCAGGCACATAAGTTGTCTCTTGACAGGGTTCTGTGCATGGTGCATAGTCCTAGCCTGCAGCAACTTGGTAATTTTGCAAGCAATACACCTGCACAATCTGTCCGATGATGGTACATCGTTCCAAGATTGATACGGGTTACTATAGAGAGAAAAGATGTGCGGAATTTGCGGTAAACTCGGAAGAAAAAATGTTGATCAGAATGAGCTGCAGAGGATGGCAAGAGAAATTGCACACCGTGGTCCCGATGATGAGGGATTTTACGTCAAAGGCAGGGTGGGCCTCGGCCATCGGCGCCTCAGTATAATTGATCTTTCCACAGGAAGGCAGCCAATTGCCAATGAAGATGATAGCATATGGATAGTATTCAACGGTGAGATTTATAATTTCCCGCAGTTGAAAAAAGAACTGGAAGCCAAAGGTCACTGTTTCAGGACCCATACTGATACGGAAGTTATTGTACATCTTTATGAGGAAATGGGGGAGCGGTGTGTGGAACGGCTCAACGGCATGTTTGCCTTTGCCATCTGGGACGAACTGAAGCAGCAGCTCATGCTTGCCCGGGATCGTATCGGCCAGAAACCGTTGTTTTTTTCGGAGCAAAACAATGAGTTTCTCTTTGCCTCAGAGGTAAAAAGCATTCTTGCGGCAGACAATATCATGAGAGAGGTTGATTATGTAGCTGTTCATCATTATCTCTCCCTGAGATTTATTCCGCCGCCCCATACCATGTTTAAGGGAATCAGCAAGCTCTCTCCCGGCCACACTCTGATCTATCGTGATGGCTCATGTCATGTTAACAGGTATTGGGATCTGAATTTTACAGACAAGCTGAATCATACGGAGGAAGAGTTTCTTGAAGGGCTGGAACAGGAATTGTACAGGGCTGTTGAATCCCATCTGATCAGTGACGTACCGGTGGGTGCTTTTTTGAGTGGTGGAATGGATACCAGTACTGTTGTCGCCTTAATGGCAAAGATTAAGAATGAACCCTTTGAAACTTTTGCCATTGGTGTGAAAGAGCAGGATTTCAATGAACTGCCCTTTGCCCGTATCGTTGCAGATCAATTTAATACCGTCCATACGGAAAAAGTAGTTTCGGCAAGTCTCATTGATCTGATGCCGAAAATCGTCTGGCATCTTGATGAACCCTCTGACTCTATTGCAGCCTGCATGTTCCAGTCGGCTCGTCTGGCAGGAGAACATGTCAAGGTGGTCATGGGCGGGGACGGGGGCGATGAACTTTTTGCTGGATTTGATCGTTACATGGGTGTTGGCTATATCAGCCTGTACGCCATGCTGCCGCAATTTATGCGGCATGGTCTGTTGAGGCCTCTGTTCAAAGCATTACCGGACAGTTTTACCTATAAGAGTTTTGTACAGAAATTACGTTGGATGGATCAGCTGTCGGATTTCACTGAAGGAGAGCGTTATGCAGAGGCCACGGCTTTTTTCAGATTCAGCCATGCCCAGAAACAGGAGTTGTTTTCAGCGGATCTCTGGCAGCATTTGCAGGCAATCGATTCTAACCGGATTATTGTTGAACAGTACAACAAGCCTAATGCCGAGGACCCCATTGATCGTATGCTTTATGCAGACTTTATGACCAGATTGTCCGAGCATACGCTCATGCTCACCGACCGAATGAACATGGCCTTCAGCCTTGAGGCCCGGTCGCCGTTCCTTGATCATGAACTTGTTGAATACCTTGCCAGGTTCCCAAGCAGCCTGAAAATCAAAGGACGTCAGTTAAAGTATATCCTGCGTAAGTTTGCCGAAAAACTTCTACCGGAGGAAATAACCAGCAGAAGGAAGCAGGGTTTTATGTTCCCTGTGGCCTACTGGTTTAGAAATGAGTTATACGAGTTTGTCCGTACAAGCTTGGAAGACTCTTTTTTTGTCCGCGAAGGCCTGTTCGACCGGAACTATGTGATCCAGCTGGTTGAAGATCACCGCAATAATCGGGATGACCATCATGTCCGTCTCTGGATGCTGCTCAATATGGAAGTCTGGCATCAGCTATATATTGAACAGCTCGATATTGAAACGGTAACGGAAAGGTTGCGTCAGGCATGTGGCCGCTACAGTTGACGTTGTTTTGTTATGTTGTTGGTATCCTTTTAGCTACCTGAAGTTTTGATCTGAACTGATTTCAATGGTTTTCAGCTCCACCTTTTTTCTTTTTTTCTTTTTGCCCATTGTCCTGCTTGTTTATTTTCTTGCCGGCAGGAAGATGCGTAATGTTATCCTGCTGACTTCAAGCCTGGTTTTTTACGCCTGGGGGGAAACCATTTATGTCTTGCTGATGCTGGTTTCAATTCTGGTCAACTACTGCTTCGGCCTGTTCATTGACCTTGCCCAGCAGCAAGGGAAAACCGGAAAGCCCGCCCTTGTAGGCGCAGTTGCGATCAATCTGCTGCTGTTGATTTTTTTTAAATATGCTAATTTCCTAGTTGCCAATCTGAACGGCCTGCTTCAGCGCCTGGATCTTGACCCTGTCAGTTTCCCGCATATTCACCTGCCCATTGGTATTTCATTTTTTACCTTTCAGGCTATGTCCTATGTGATCGATCTGTACCGCAGACAGTCCAAAGTCCAGAAAAATCCAATTAATATAGCACTTTACATTTCCTTGTTTCCTCAGCTCATTGCCGGTCCTATTGTCCGGTATCATGATATCGCCAAGCAGATCAGCAACAGGATAACTACGACTGCCGACATGGCCAGCGGTATCCGTCGTTTCATTATCGGTCTTGGCAAGAAAGTATTGATTGCCAATGTTCTTGGTCAAACTGCTGACTACATTTTTTCCCTGCCTCCGGACAGGCTTCCGGCAACCTTGGCCTGGCTTGGTGCGGTATCCTATTCACTGCAGATATATTATGATTTTTCCGGCTATTCCGATATGGCTATTGGCCTTGGCCGTATGTTCGGGTTTCATTTTCTGGAAAACTTCAATTATCCTTATATCTCCAGATCAATCAGGGAGTTCTGGCGTCGCTGGCATATTTCTCTGTCAACCTGGTTTCGGGATTATCTCTATATACCGCTGGGCGGTAGCAGGGGTAGCGTGCTAAGAACATATTTCAATCTGATTACCGTATTTTTTCTCTGTGGTCTGTGGCATGGTGCCAGCTGGACTTTTATTGTTTGGGGCCTGTATCACGGTTTTTTTCTTATACTGGAGCGAACCGGTCTAGGGACTAAAGTCTTACAGATCCTACCCACGCCTGTTCGCCACCTCTACGCCATGTTTGTGGTTCTTTGCGGCTGGGTGGTTTTCAGGTCGGACAGTTTTTCTTTTGCTCTGGCTTTTCTGCGGGCAATGTTTACACCCGGAACAGCACCGATTTATAATTCGCAGATTTTTCTTCATATAAACAATGAATTTACCTTCACTCTGATCGCAGGACTGATTGGTGCGATGCCACTGTTCAGGATACTGACAGGGAAGATCGTTGATGAAATTGGTCCACCTGATGATGTGCAGGATTCAGTTTTTATTGGAGGACCTGTAGCTGCAACACTGCAGGTAGTCGGGCTTGGTTTCATACTGTCATATTCTGTAGCCAGTGTCATGGGAGGTTCCTATAATCCTTTTCTTTATTTCAGATTTTGATGATAAAAGGAACACTTAGAAAGATTTTGCTGCAAGCAGGCATCATGACGATGTTGGCTGCATTTATAGGGGGAGCAAACCGGCAGAGCCTGGCTGCTGACCTCGAATCCGGTGCCTATCAAAGTCTACTTATCAGAGTTGCTTTGCTTCTGCTGGCTGCTGTCTTTCTCGGTCTGCGTATCGGATTCCGGCTGACGTCTGAAAAGAATGTCCGCCCGGCTCATTTACTCCTGATAACCCTGTTTTGCGGTTTATTGTTTTATCCACTGGTTTCACATACCTCTTTTGCAGGCAGAAGTTTTTCCAAAGTAATCGCCTATCTCCAAAGGGTTCAGGAAAAAACATCTGCGTCTACCTTGACACTTGTCAGGCAGTTCCCCGCAACCTATGAAAAATACTGGCAGGATAACAGTATCCTGTCTAAGGCATATATTCATCTCAATGCCATGGTGAAGATCTACCTCTTCAAGGTCTCTCCCAATACCACGGTAGCTTTAGGTAAAAAAGGATTTTATTTTGAAGGATATGGTGCCCGAAAAGTTGAAAAAGGAGTCGTGGAGAAATTTGATAACATTGCAGATTACATGGGTATGTTCCCTTTTTCTGAATGGGATCTCTGGAAATGGAAGCTAACCCTTGAAGAACGCAGTTACTGGCTAAAAAAACAAGGTATCGAGTATGTATTTGTTCTGGCTCCGACAAAGGCTCTGGTATATCCAGAATTTCTTCCTCAATCTTTGCAGAACCTGAAAAAAGGGCAGCGGCGTTATGATCAGTTGTCGGCATACCTGAAGGATAATGCCAATATTCATTTTGTGGATCTGCTGCCTGCCATGCTCAAGGAAAAAAGGATCCGTGAATATCCTCTGCTTTTTTATCGGACAGATTTTCACTGGAATTATTACGGCTCCCTGGTGGCATATCAGGAGGTCATCAGGAAGATGCAGACTTTTTTCCCGGAATATCCTTTGACTCCGGTAACACTTGATGACTTCACCGTGAAAATCGACAAACACTGGGCTCATCATCGTTTCATGAATATGATCGGTTTGCCGGTTCGCCTGCATAAGAATGAACATTATCTCACTTTGGTACCCAAGCCTGGAACACCACTGTACAAACTTGAAGACCTGCCATCTGAGGGAATCCATGACGTCTATCCACCGAAGGGTATGATCAGTAATAGTCAGGGAGAGACTATGTCAATCCGGATGGTTCGTAATCCTGCTGCTCCGATACAATCGATTTTGCTGTTGGGTGATTCTTTCCTGGAAAAGTGTGTTTATTTTTTTAGCGCAAATGCCAAGGAGGTCTGGAATTATAGAACAATCGTTAACTTTCCCACTCAGATTTTTGCTTATGAAAAGCCGACCTTTGTTATTCAGGAAATACTCAACATGTTTATTCTGCGGCAGCCACCGGAGAATCCTTCTGCCATACGACAAGAGTACTTGGCATCACAATTTGAATTATCGGCAAAACAGGATCAGAGCAGAAAGGAAATTGATAAAAAAAACATAAAGGTCTCAATTGAAGATACGAAAATTTTCCTACCCGGACTGGCTAAAAAAGATAACAGTAGTTATATTGCACGAATTCGTCTTGCCTCACAAGGCAGTGGAAGCCTTGAGGTCAAAATCCGAAAGTTTGGCGGAAAAGAGATTTTTTGGACTGAAGAGCAAGTGGACAGTGTCCTGAATACGTTGTATGTATCTATACCACCTCGCTCAATGATACATGAATTGGTATTGAGATGGAAAAAGAAAGGCCGTACAGTTACCTCTGTTATGGTAGAGTCGGTTTCTTTATGCAGTATGTAATGTGAGTAGTCCGATAATAATTGTTCTAAAAAATGTTAATATCTTGACTTAAGGAGAGCTTATGAAAAGCAAGGTAGTGTATCTGTTGTTATCTATGGTCATTGTAATGCTGATTACTTCTTGTGGTATATTTGACGATGATGACGACGATGCAGGAGGGAATAGTAATACAGGGGCAGGACAGGTAGCAAATGCAGATGTTGCATCGTCTTCGGGAGCTTCCGAAATCAGATTAAATGCCTTCTCCGATTTTAATTGCAGTTCAAACTGGACGAATCGAGATGGGGCTCTCGGTTTAAAAGCTCATACCGGCAGCGGTACCTGCAGAGCTTCTTTTCCGGGTATTAGCGGCAGGTACAGAGTCCAGATCAAGGTTCAGGCCGAGCGTGATGGAGCACCTCCTTACTCTTTTTCTATTAATGGTGTTATCGTAAAATCAGGTCATTATCCTTACGCCACGGGACAGCTGGCCTGTGGCTGTTCTTATGAAAAATGTCCTGACCGGAATAAGATGATGGATGTAGGTACATTTCAGATTAACCAGGGAGATATTGTTGAATTGTGGGCTGATCAGGTCTATCCCTGCGGCCATGACCATGGCGCTTATGCCAAATGGCATGAAATGATTTTCACCGTGTCAAATTAACATATGTATTGTTGAATCGGTTAATTGTGATGCTCTCCAATAGTGATTTGCGACTAAGAAAAGCGACTGTTTTCTGGATAATACTGTTTTTTATGTTTGCCAGTATTATTCAAGCCTCTACTCAAGTATCGGTCGTATATTCAGCTATGTATGGAGAACAACCATTTGTCAGGGAGCAATCGTCTTTTAGTCTCGACGACACTTTTTATTGTGTGTTTGACGTAGTAGGACTGGCTGCCGGTAAGCATACGATGCGGGTGGACTGGATTACACCGACAGGCATACTGGAGCAGCGGTCAGAATACGATTTTGTCGTTCAAGATAAAGTCAAAAAATATCGATTATTTAGTTGGTTGCAGGTATGGCAGAATGGTCCAGTTACACGGTTAATGACGGGACAAGATTATAAAATAAAATATTATGGCTTATGGAGTGTTTTGATTTATATTGACGGCGTTAGGCTGGCACGGCAGGAGTTTGATGCCGTGTAAAGCATATTTCTGATCAGAATATTTCCTGAAAGTTGATGAATAATTCCAGCATCCTTTTTTGGAATGGTATTGTGTTTGATCTCGGTGTGATGTGAATAAAGAATTGTCAGAATATCATGAAGATGCTTGCTTTTTTTTCGCCTGCCTCGCGTTCGAACGAAAATTTTCATTTTCGAACATACATTATTCGGCCTGTATTTTGGCATAAGGGTACCTTGAAAAATTAGATATTTTGTTCGAGTTCAAGGAACAGCGGAAAATAAAAGCGCAGCATATTAGGCATTTGTGAGCATTTGATTTTTCGATGTGACACAGAAATCGGGCAAAATAGCAATTTTGCAAGATACCCATAACTTAATATACACTAATCAGATGGATCCAGCAGTTTCAGTGATCATTCCGGCTTATAATCATGAACGTTACATAGGACCGGCCATAGATAGTGTTCTTAATCAGACATGGGTGGATTTTGAATTGCTGGTCATTGATGACGGCTCAACGGATCAAACCGGAGCGGTGGTTCAGGCGTACACAGATTCCAGGATAACCTATTTCTGGCAGGAGAATAAAGATGCTTATAATACTCTTAACCGTGGCTTTGATCTGGCCCGTGGGAAATATGTTGCTATCCTGAATTCTGATGATGTGTACATGCCCGACCGTCTTGAGGTATTGCTGGGAGAACAACACCGTACCGGTGCGCAATGTCTGTTTACAGATGTGATTCCCATTGATGAAAACGGGCAGGAATTATCTGATCCTGATTTTGGCTGGAATCAATGGCACTCAAAAAACCGTCAGTTTTATTTTGACTCCAGGGATCTCTATACCGGCTTCCTGAAAGGTAACTTCATGGTTACGACTTCAAATCTTTTTTTAACTCGTGAAGCCGTTGCCCGAACCGGGAAATTTTGTTCTCTCCGGTATTTGCATGATTATGATTTTATTTTCAGGGTAATGCTTGCCTTTCCTGATCAGGTAACCTACCTCCACGATAAAAAACTTCTGCAGTACAGAATTCATGGCGGCAATACCCTGGGTGAAGCAGCAATAATAGGTCGAGAACAGGATATGCTGGTTATCCGAAAATACCTGTTGGCCAAATTGCCGTCAGAATACCAGGCGGTGGTGGCAGCCGGTTGTGACCGACTTGTTGAACTGGAGCAGGAACTGACAGAAGTACGAAGTGTTGTTCACCCTTCTCGTGAACCCGGCATAAAGAAGCAAACCCACCGTATATTGCACACGATCGGCAATTGGTTGCGCTGAGCGTCAACACACTATTGCGTTTTACTTTCCCCTCCCTGTAAGGAACGATTTGATGGTGAAAATGAGTATAGGCCTGATGTTCATGGCTCTGACCACACTGATGCTGGAGTTGATTTTGGTTCGGGTATTTGATGTAATATGGTATCCCAATATGGCATACATGGTCATCACTCTGGCAATGTTCTGTTTTGGACTTTCCGGTGTTTATTCTTCCCTACGGCCATTGGACAAAGAAACAGACCCCAGGAGATATCTCTCTATTCTGGCTTTTCTGTTTGCTGTTTTTGCACTGACAATCCTTCCAGCTTTGAACTGGTTACCCTTTGATTTCAATGTATTGTATAAGTCACCGTTGAAAGGGACAGTATTATTTCTTATTATGTACCTGTTTCTTATTACCCCCTTTTTTTTGGCTGGTCTTGCATTTACTACCGTATTTTCCGTTTATGCCGACAGAATCCAGAGGCTTTATTGCTGGGACTTGGCAGGTGCTGCTGTGGGCTGTCTGATGCTTATACCTTTTTTACCACCCATTGGTCCGGGAGGGGTCATTTTTCTTGTCGGTGCTTTCGGACTGCTTGCATCCGGCTGTTTCTCCTCTGACAGCAAGTGGACTGCGGTCACTGTGGTACTGGCTGTGGTACTTGCTGCTGTTCCTTTTTTCAACGACGGCTATTTTGAATTCAAGGATCATATTGATAAGCGTGGTGTAAAAGGAGCCAGAGATCGAGGTCTTATAGAGTTATCCCATTGGGATCCAATCTCTAAAATAGACGTTATTGATTATGGAAAAATGAAACATATAGCCTATGACGGTGGATCTCAGTCTTCTTTTATTATTCCTTTTGACGGTAACTTTGTTCAGCTTCGTACAGACGTCCTTAATCACCGGGGATATCATTTTTACAGCAGTAATGTTTGGGTATCCCATGCTCTGAAAAAAGACAGTAATCAGCAAGTTCTTATTATCGGCGCTGCCGGTGGCTCGGAAACCAAGGCCGCTTTGATGTTCGGCGCGGCACATGTGGATGCGGTGGAACTGGTTGGCTATGTAATTAAAATCGGTAAGACCAATTATGCTGACTATAACGGAAATATCTTTAATCATCCCAAGGTAAACGCACTGCGCGGAGAAGGTCGCAGCTTCCTGCGTTCAAGTAACAAGAAATATGATATCATCCAGATGTACAGCAATCATACCAGCTCCAGTATTGCTGCAGGCACCGGAGCCATGGCGACAACGTATCTGCAGACAGCGGAAGCCTATAAAGAGTACTTCACTCATCTGGGAAAAGACGGTATCCTGCATATCAACCATCATGTCTATCCCCGAATGGTTGCCACTGCTGCTCTGGCATGGAAGGAACTTGGCAGAACAGATTTTCATAAATATATTGTTGTAGTGGAGGCAGTGAAAAAAGGATTCCAGGATAACCTGCCTACCTTGCTCATTAAGATGGAGCCATGGACAGAGAAAGAACTCGATGAGTTGATGTCCTATTTTCCTTCAGTAATGAAACCTGTGGTAAATCCCCTTAACCCTGAAGATGGAATGTTGTCAGCTGAATTTTTTACAGGTGAGCTTTCCCGCGATACGATTCGCAACGCTAAATATCATCTTGCAGCGTCCACAGATAACAAACCATATTTTAATTTCCTGCGAAAATCCTTTGACAGGCTTGAAGCCGATCCGGAAAATTATCTTAATTATTCCACTGCGTCATTAATTAACTCTCAGCTGAAGAAGAGCTGGATTCCATCTGATGTAATTCATTTGATAGTTACCGGTTTTGCCTCCCTTGTCTTCACAATGCTCTTCATACTTATACCAATGTTTTTTTCTACAGCTGGCAAGGCATCTTGGCCGGGGAAAGTAGCCTCCCTTATCTATTTTTCCTGCCTGGGAGCCGGGTTTATTATTGTTGAACTGGTTTTTATCCAGATCTTTATGAAACTGGTCGGCTATCCCCTGTACACCTACTCAGTCGTGGTGTTTGCCCTTCTGCTCGCTGCCGGTATCGGGAGTGTTGTGTCGGAAAAAATAAAAATATCACCCGGAAACCGCTGGTTGATCCCCTTCACAGGAGTCCTGTTGACTAATCTTCTCCTGTTGCTGGTTTATCCCGCTTACTTTGAGTTGTTTCTGCAGTCTCCAACACTTGTTCGTATTGTTGCCGCAATTGTTTTGATTTTTCCGGTGGGTTTTTTCATGGGTATGCCTTTCCCTCTTGGTATTATGACCATCAAAGATCAGCCGCAGGGGGCCATAGCCTGGGCATGGGCAATGAATGGTTTGTTCACTGTTATAGGTGGGTTAAGCAGTGTTCTGTTGTCGATTTGTTCAGGATTCCGTGTAACTCTTATCGCAGCGATACTGATTTATATTGTTGCCTTTCTGGCATATTGTCGTCTCCGACTGGCCGCAACCACATAAGCTCTTTCAGTGTAATGGCCGGAAATGAACTGGAAAACATTTTATAGTATTCCCTCTTTGCTCTCTGCGGCTGCTCCCCTGGCTGAAGACTGTGGGACTGTCACCTTTGATCTGTTTGACACCCTGTTGATACGTCGTATCCATGACCCGGACATGGTTAAGGTTCCGGTGGCCCATTATATTTCCAAAATGGCCCGGCAGCGAGGAATATTGTTCCCATGGTACAGAGTGCAGGAGCTGCGCGATACCATTGAAAAAGAACAGAGGCGATTGACGGGCCTGGATTTTGATGATCACGAAGCCTGCTATCCTCAATTCATGTCGTCTGTTTTGCAGGAAGTTTTTGGCCCTGAACATGGTGATGAGAATCTCCTTGCACAGGTTACAGCTTTTGAACTTTCCATGGAAAACAGGGTACTGGTTGCCCGCGGCCAACTCGTTGGCTGGCTCAAGCATCTGCATGCTACCGGTAAGCGAATTTTCGTGGTGTCTGATATTTACCTTCCTGCCGAGCATTTAAAGGTCTTGATTCGTCATGCTGGATTTCTCGACTATGTGGAGGCTGTCATCTCTTCAGCAGACAGTTTCCTCGCCAAGGCTTCCGGTAAGGCGTTCCCTCTGCTTGCAGAGCGTTTCGGACTTGATTATTCCGACTGGCTGCATATTGGAGATAATCCTTTTTCTGATGGATTGCGACCTGCTGAGAAGGGGATATGTGCATTGGTACTGCGCGACAGTAACGAAAAGTTGCGCAAGGCACTTGTTAAACGGTATATCAACTATTCCCAGGGAAAACCCCTCTGGAGAGGGCGCGCTCTGCAGCAGATTATGCTGCCCCTTGAAGAAGAGAATAGAGATTGTTCGCCGTTGTATGTATATGGATATAATGTTCTTGCTCCCTTGTTGTCGGCATTTGTCCAGGGGGTAGCTGAAAAATGTATTGAAAACAATATAAAACGGCTATTTTTTTTCTCTCGAGAAGGTTGGCTGCTTCAACGGATCTGGCAGCAGGTGATTCCAGTTTTGTTCCCTTTGGCCGATCTCCCTGATATTTCCTATCTCTATGTCAGCAGAATGGCGCTTGCAGGAGCCGCTTGCGCCCATCAGGGGTTGGTGAGGAGTAATGCGGATATTGTATTTCTTCCTGCAGGTAACCGTGATTTCCGTGATGTCTGCAGAGTTTTTTCTTTGGAGGTGGAACCCTTTGTTGTTCATCTCAAGAGGCATAAGCTCAAACCAGATACGCCTTTGAGTCCCCATCATGACGGCTTTAAACCGGAAAACAGGTTGCGTTTTAATGAGATTCTTGACGATCCTGAGTTCCAGAATGAGGTCAAACGACAGACTGCAGATGCCGGCAAGGCCCTGGAAGCTTACCTGGAGAGCGAGGGATTTTTTGAATATTCTAATGTCGCCCTTGTGGATATCGGATGGTTGGGAACGATACAGCGGTTTCTTTTTGATGCTGTCAAACACCGCCGGGATGTTCCGGTCTGTCACGGTTTTTTGTTTGCTGCTACCCGTGGTGTCGACTACCCGACCACCCGGAAGAATTCAATTTCAGGAATCTTGTATGATAGGGACCGTTTTGATCTGGCAGGAAGCAGCATTCTCTATGCCAGGGATTTGTTTGAGGAGGCCTGTCGTGCCCCCCATCCAACGTTGAATGGATACCGTCTTACCGAAACAGGGTGTGAACTTGTTTTTCGTGATCAGGAGGACAGTACAGGACGTGCAGAAAAAGAGCAGGACACCTATTTCAAGCCCCTGCAGCAGGGGATTCTTGTCGGGGCATCGCAATATGGATCAGCGGCACTGTTAATGGGGTATACTGTTGCAGATGTAAAACCATGGCTTAATTATCTGCTTGTCAGCCGTCTGGCCTTTCCACGATCAGCAGAAGTAGCAGGTATTAAACACAGGTACCATCTTGATGATTTTTGCGGAGCAGGAAAAGGCCAGGACCAGGCGGTAAGAAAGCAGCTGCATCTCTGGGATTACCCTGAGGTATACCTTCGTTATAATCCTTTTATCAGGTTAAAATTTTTTCTGTCAACCATCAAGCAGCGGTTACGTGAATAATGTCTATGAAAGAGGTACGGGTTACTGGAAAACAGTTTGATCTTGGCAGGGGTGAGATAGGCAGGATAACCAGAATATCAACTTTGAATAAACTCCTGCCCATGGGGAATCTGGGAGGAGGACCGGGCATTAGGTGCCTCGTGGTGTTAACGGTTCTTCATCGTGTTGGCAGGCCTTTGTTCCGTCTCATGATACCCCATGAAGACCGTTTGACAGCTTTATACAAAAGGATCAAGAGAGAAAAATAGACAGCCTGTAAAGCATTGTATAGGGTTGCTGGTGGTACAAGGTGATGTATGCAGAAAGAGACCGAGCGGAAGACAATTTTTTTTGAAAGACAGGGTAAGGCAGGTCCTTCAAGAAGAGGACGTCTTCTGGTTTTTATTGTCGCTTACAATGCCGAGCAGACCATTGAGGATGTCCTTAAGCGTATTCCCGGTCATCTTGCTGACAACTACGAAGTAGAAATACTGATCATAGATGATGCCTCCCAGGATAAAACCTTCAGGTGCAGTGAGCTGACCCGCCGTGCCGGTCTTGTTCCTTTTAAGATTACAGTATTGTTTAATCCCGTAAATCAGGGGTATGGTGGAAATCAGAAAATAGGTTTTCACTACGCCATTGCCAATAGTTTTGATTGGGTCGCCTTGGTCCACGGCGATGGTCAGTATGCACCGGAATGTCTTCCGAAACTTGTGAAACCCCTTGCTGAGGGTGAGGCGGAAGCAGTGTTCGGTTCCCGCATGCTTGAAGGATTTTCAGCCCTGAAGGGAGGAATGCCACTTTATAAATTTGCAGGGAATAAGGTCTTGACATGGTTTCAAAATAGAATGCTTGGCTCGAGCTTGAGTGAGTTTCACAGTGGTTATCGCCTGTATTCTACAAGCGCTCTTGCAGGTGTTCCCTTTGCGTTGAACAGCAATGATTTTCATTTTGATACTGAAATCATTATTCAGTTTGTCATTGCCGGCTATCGAATACGAGAATTGCCTATTCCTACGTTTTATGGTGATGAGATTTGCCATGTGAATGGTATCGCCTATGCCTGGAATGTTTTCAAAGTGACAACTCAGTCACAGGTACAGCGTTATCATATATTTTATGATCGAAAATTTGACTGTGCACCGGAATCTGCTGACCAGGAAAGAATTTATTCAAAAAATGCAGAAGATCTTATCGTGCAGGTACTGCCGGCAGCTTCGAAGATACTGATTTTAGGTGAGAGTAGCGAATCATTACGTTTACGTCTACTGGAAAAAGGGAGCGAGGTTGTAATTGATGGAAAAAGTTTGCTTAATGAGGAATGTAAAAACTTTGACAGCTTTGACTATCTGATATTGCTGGATGATACTGACCTTGCCCGGCAACCGGAAAAAATGTTGTCAAGGCTCAGTGAAAAGTGTCGATATTGTCCAGAAATAGAAATAATCCTGGCCGTGGGAAATATCGCTTTTTTGCTGACACGGATAACATTATTGTTCGGAAGGTTTTCGTATACCAGAAAAGGGATTATAAACCTGCGTCATTTCCGTCTGTTTACTTTGCGATCAATTAAGCGTTTATTTTCTCAAAACAATTTCACTGTCAGCGAAGTCCATGGGTTGGCGATCCCGTATCATTTAGTTTTTTCTTCGTCATGGCTGGCAGAGCTTTTTTCCTCTCTGCATGGTTTTTTTATCAGGCTTCGACCTTCATTGTTCAGTTATCAGCTTCTTATCATGGTCAAACCACAACCTTCCCTGGAATATTTGCTTGCATCGGCCATGAGGTTTTCAAAAAAAAGGGTGGTTGAACAGTTAGGAGAAGAGGAAGATGAATGAAAGAAATAATCATTTCGCGTTACCGGCAATATGTCGTTGAATCTACATAGAGTTTGCAATAGGCTTCTGCTGGCCCTGATTCGTTCAGGAGGACCGGCGGATTCCAAGGGGTGCTGGAGAACTTTTTCGAGGTTTTGTGGTTACCCCTGATAGAGTTTTTTCCCAACATCAGTCGATGATAAACTCTTTCCCCTTTGATATTTTTACTTCAGATCGGCGCAGACGACGAGCATCATGGCGCAGACTGCCAACCCGTACCATGGGATGCATGCCCTTGGGAATAATGTTGTTGGTTTTCAACACTACGTATTGGTTGTTATCAATAAGAGATAGCTGTTCGACTCTGTGTATGGTTGCAAGAAAATCCGGTAAATTTGTCATAATTTCTCGTTTTCCTTTTGCCGGATGTTTGAGATTGTCCGCAAGGACAAAGCAGAGGATGGCAGCGACAACTGCAGGGGGGAAAAAATGTGCTGTTTTTTTCAGTACCGGCATGAATTGATCGATCGTATAGAGAACAAAGACCAGCCAGAAGAATTGAGCGATATAGATGTGACAGGGAAAGACTTGCTGATAAAGCAGGTACTTGACGCTTAGAAACAGGGGTGCCAGTGATCCGATGATAATACCAAACAGTAATATTGAAATTTTCAGATAGGTGGAATTTTTTCTTAGAAAAAGAAAAATGGCCGCAATGATCAACAACAAGATACTCATCTTATACGTTGAGAGTGATCCCAGCATATCCATGAAGAAAATTTTTGTAAACAGGGTTGAAATCATTGAATGTCTGGCACCCGCATCACTGAACGTCGCTAAACGTATCATCCCTCCTTGAACGGAAAGGGAGTAACCGATAGAACATATGATGACCCACATAAGCCATATATTTCTGTATTTTCCTTTGAACATGACCATGCTGACGAGGGAGACAGGTACAGCAACTACGGAGTATGGACCCGACCAGATAAGAAGAGTAGCCAGGGCTGTTTTGCAAACCAGACTGAAAAATGATTCCGGTCCGGGCAGAAACAGGAGGATGAGCAGTATAATAACAACATTATACATTTGAAAGGTGAGAGAGGTGTAGTAGTAAATATGGTTCATGCTGGAAAGGCCCAAGACTATCGGGGTGATAAGCAGCAGCAGGCGATTTTTTATCAATCCGGTAAAGAGGAAGAGAACAGCGCATACAATACCGGTAGTTAGGGAAAAGAGATGGTATGCCCATGTCACCATCCGAACGTCGAGTTTTGAGGAAAGCCAGGCGACCAGATTGTTCAAGATATTATAGTATCCATTGGGGTGTTGCAGTATAAATGATAGGTCGCGATTACCTCCATAGTATATATTAAAGTAATGGGTGGCATCTTCCATATACATTCCGGGGTGAATCAGATTTGGCCAGGAACGAAAGGCCAGAGTCAGCAGATACAGGATTACAGCTCCTCCGATCAAGGGGAGCTGTATTTGCAGATCCTTCTTGTCGGGGATCGGATACAATTCTCTGGACAGAAAATTCGGCCGGGAAAATTGAAAGAAGTCTGAAGGTTGTTTCATGATCGCTAAAAATGTGAGTCCAAAGGGTGTCCTTTTACAGGACTAATGAAACCTGTTGGCCACTTCAGGTCAATGGAATAACGGAGTTTCGGAACAAAATGTCTCCTGTGGAGATGCGGGACAACTTCGGTTGTTGATACAGGCATGATGGAACAGAAATTTGAGATAAAAAAATATATTGCCTTGCTGTTGGCCGGGGTTCTTTTGTCCATACTGTATCACGGGTTACTGGTCCGGAAAGCGGTTATCGAGTTGGATCTGGAAACAGATAAGCAGACAGTCCTGAAAGTGTACTGGCTGAATGAATCCGGATTTTACTCTGAGGAAAATATGGTTCGTATCAGAATTAGACCAGGTTTGAATATCTACAGGTTTCATATCTGTAATTTAGATAAGGTGTCAAGCATACGAATTGATACCTCAGAACGGCCGGCACGGGTAACTTTAAAATCTTTAGTGATTAAACAGGAGGGCTATCCGACTTTTAAATACGACAGCAAATCAGGCTTAGACCAGTTGGTCGAGATCGAAGGGATACGGAAGTTGACCCTTGATGACACGGGCCTCGTCGTCATCCCGGAAGGACGGGATCCGCAACTACTACTCCAGTTGCCGGAAATAACAAGGACTTCCACATTGCTGTCGGAAACGGTTAGGATGGGCTGCATATTTATTTCCGTTTATCTGCTGGCATGGGTTTTTTCCGGAATCACAGAGCAGTATCTATATGTCAACTGTCTCCTGGTGTTTGTTTTTGCCTTGATCATTGTTATGGCTGAAGTAAGTAAGTACAATAAGCATCCGGATGAGTTTGTTCATATCTATGCTGCCGAGTATTATCAGAATCATACCCTGCCCCCAAGAATTGAAGATCCGGAGATTCTTCACACATACAGCAATTATGGTGTTTCCAGGTTGCATTCAGGTGAGATTGTCTATTTTTTGGCCGGTAAATTTTTGAAGCTTGCCGAACCTCTGTACCAGCCTTCTTTTCTGATCCTTCGTTTTTTTAATATTTTTCTTTTCTCCATCCTACTGCTGGGTGCACTGAAAAAAATGGAGTTTCGCCTTGTTTTGTTGCCGGTCCTCATCTCGCCACAGACCTGGTATGTTTTCAGTTATTTTAATTCTGACGCCTTTGCCTTGTTTGTTATTCTGCTTGTCGGCTACCAGGTTGCTGTTGCTGATTCCATGTTGAATATCCTGCTTCGTAAAGGCATGACAAGGAAAACCTGGTATTATTTTCTGCTGACAGGTCTTCTGCTTGGCGTGATGTTGCTGCTGAAAAAGAATTTTTATTTTTTCTATGTGTTTTTGTTTTTGTTTTGCCTGTGGAAGGTGGTTTTTTCTGATTGGACAGCTGACGCCAAGTTTTTGTTTCGTTTGAGTTCAGTTCTCCTGGTGGCTTTTTCTGTTTTTGGTCTGTCCAGAGGAGTAGATTATTACGTCAATGGCTTTGACAGAGGAGAAAAGTTGTTCGAGGCTCGGGAGCATCTTGCCCTTGATATGTATAAACCAAGTACTCCATTGCCTTTAAAACACGGATATTTGCAAATGAAGGACAGGGGGACAACCCTGAAGCATTTCCTTCAGAAAGATCGGTGGGGAGAAAAATCGTTTAGAACATCGTTTGGTGTATATGGTTATGTTTCTATCTCCGGACCTTCAATTTATTACGATATTGTGCGAATATTCGGGCTGTTTTTACTTGCTGCAATAATACTTCCAGTCCTGGTCAGAGGAGGTCTATCCGGTGTGTTGTTGTTGATGATCACTCTTTCCGTCAGCCTGGCTCTGGTGGTAGTGGCCATGTATCATGCCTGGACTGTTGATTTCCAAGCCCAAGGGCGCTATTTTTTACCGATTCTTGCAATGTGTTCAGTTTATATCTGTCATGTGGAAAGGTGTTTGATTCGCCCGGTTTTTCATTTTCTGATATTGGTAATGTTTTTGTTGAGTGTTTATAATTTTGTTTTTGTCGGCTTGTATGAGATTGCAAAATATGGTACCTGACAGCTGTTGCTTTGTGAATTGCTTCTAAATAACAATAAACATTGTATTGGATCTCTTAAGAAATCAAACAGCTTTAGGACTAGCTACCTCGCTGCCGGTTGTACTGGTAAAATATAATACAAATGGAGTTGCAGAGTGATTGGTGAAAGTATCGGATTGAAAGCAGTAGTTACCCTTGCTGTGATAATTTTTGTCTCCAGTTTGTCCATGTCGTCTGCAACTGTTAGCAACAGTGACAAGGCAAAAAAAATTGATCTGGTTTGGGCAGAGTCTGATGGCTTGAGGCATGAGTTGTATTTCACTGCACAGCGTAATGGAAACTGGATTGCACCACAGAAAATTACTGATGATAATGCGGATAATCTGCACCCATGTCTTGATTCCGGCGCAGATGGAAAAATATGGTTGTTCTGGACGGCTATTGAACAGGGCGAGTCTGAAATTCATTATACGACCAATGACAATGGCGAGTGGTTGGAACCGCAAGTTCTTCCTACGGAGTTATCATCTAATATTGCTCCAACCGTTATTGTAGATGACGGTGGAGTACCATGGGTGGTTTGGTCGGCTAACGACGGTATTTCCAATGATGAAATATACTCCACAAGATTTTTGGATGGGAAATGGCAAAGGCCGAAACAAGTTAATAAATCCAATGAGGTGCCAGATGTTCTTCCTGTTATATCAGTTGATGAAATTGGAACTTTGATGGTCAACTGGGAAGGGTACCGGTCCGGCAAGTATGTCATGTTGCAGTCTTTCTGGACTGGCAATGGTTGGGGACCTGAGCAGATAGTTGGTCCGGAATCACAGAAAACGATGGTTCAAGGTTTGTCGATCGAAAAACAGATAGACTATCCTGATTTCATTAAGGATACACGTCAGGCTTTTTTTCGGATTTTTCAAGACGAATAATTTGGAGAGAGTACTATTGATATAAGGCGGGTTATTTTCAGGGTTAATCGTCTATCATTCTGTTTCTGGTTAGGTCACATTTTTTGTGTTTTTTCCAATCTTCTGTGCTTTGAAGGCCAGATACAATTACAGTAAAGAGGTAGCTGTGTTTTATTCAGTTATAAAAAAAATTCATCGTTTAGTTGGGGTCGGTTTTATTTTATTGCTTGTCCTTCCAAAAATGTCAGATGCCGACACTGTTGTTGCATTCGGTGACTCTATTACAACCGGCCATGGCCAGATACCATATTCTGCTCATTTACAGGGAATGGTCGGCGATGGTGTTAATGTCGTAAACCAGGGACTTGACGGTGAAACAACCAGGGGAGGAGTAGGTAGAATAGATGGTGTTCTGCAATCAAATCACCCTCAGTACATAATTATTATGGAAGGGGCAAATGATGCCTTTTGGGGATACTCTCCTTCAACCGTGAAATTTAATTTAGCTAGAATGCTTGACAAAAGTATGGCTTCCGGAGCCATACCGATACTCTCCACAATAACACCTAATCATCGTAACGACGGACTCGGTTCGGCTATTCCTGATAGTTATAATCCTCCCATCATTGGGTTGGGGCAGGAAAAGGCAGTTCCTTTTGTTGATTCCTACGGGAGCGTTATCGGCAACTGGAAGGCATTGAGCGTGGATGGTGTTCATCCCAATAATGAGGGGGCTGGCGTATTGGCCCAGGGTTTTGCAGCTGCGTTACCCTATGGCGGTGGCGGCGGTGGCGGCGGTGGCGGCGGTGGTGGCTGTTTTATCGCCACAGCCGCTTTTGGTACCGCTTTTCAACCCCAGGTAATGGTGTTAAGGAAGTTTCGGGACCAATGTTTGCTGACCAATAGGCCAGGCAAACTATTTGTACAGATGTACTATCGTTACTCACCTCCAATAGCCGACTTTATTGATCGTCATGATATTGTAAAAATGTTGGTCCGATTTTTGCTTTATCCTTTAATCTGTTTAGCTTACTTGGTGTTGCATGAAAGTTACATGCTGTTGCTTTTTGTTATCTTTTCGTTATCAATGTTTTTTCTTTTTTTACTTGAGCGAAAAAAGGCGCTGTGCAAGACTTGATAATAAAGTATGCCATAAATATAATAAGGTCGATTCCTGCCTTAGGGGTCGACCTTTTTTAATGTGTTTTTTGGAGAAAAGTTTTCTGGTTAACAATCAGACAAAGCAGCTATTCTGTTTTTGTTGGATATTGGCGGCCTGTCAATCTGTTTATTATTCAGTAAGTATAGGTAGTTGCCTGAATATTTAATTATCCGAAGAGCCTTCACCACATGTAGGAAACTAGCTTTCAGTTGAGTTCCTTCTTTTCCTCTAATCTGATTGACATGACACATACTGGAAAGTTTCAGCTCCATTCGCTGGAGTACCAATCATCTACCGGTTATCCTTCCGGGAAGAAAGAAACGAACTTTACCTGGGCCGTGGCCGGAGTTTTTTTTCTTGTTGTGATTAACCTTATCCGTTCATGGCAGACCTTGAAAACACCGGGTTTATATATGGAGGATTCCCTGCTTTTCAGTTATTATTACGGACATTCACGGGACCTGGCCTCTGTTTTTTCCAGTCATATAGGACAGAATTATTTAACTGTACCAGCGAATTTTTTTTCATGGCTGTTTTCCCGGCTGGATGTCAGGATGCAACCATACGCGTATCAGTGGTGGGGCTTTTGCGTAGCTGTTGCAGCCGCATCCTGCATCTTTTTTTCAGGTCTCATGCGCAGCAGAGTTGTTCTTCTCATCGGCCCGACAGTTCTTGGTTTGTGCGGTCTTAATCATATCTATTATTATAACACCCTGATCTATATTATGTACACGGGTGTTCTGGTGCTATTCTGCCTTTTGTTCTTTCCGGATCCGCGAACCAGGTTCGGAACAGTGTCCATGGGCATGCTGTTTGTTCTTTTGCCATGGTCTGGACCTTATTCCGTATTATTGATTCCGGCAGGATTATTACATATTCTGCTTTATCGTAACCATAAAAAAAATATGTTGATTCTGCTTGGTATCATGTCAACACTAATTTATTTCTGCACGGTTGAAGCTCAGACCTCAAAGTTGACCCAGCTGAAGTTATGGGTTGTTAAGCGTTATTTTCAGGTAATGGTAGAAAAAGTTGCCTTCCTGAGGTTGTTTGATCATGTTGCCTTGTACTGGGGAGCTGTAGTCTTAGTAGCAGTAGTGTTTTCACTGTTTTTTTTTCGCAGAGACATCTGCTATTCTAAAAATATTCTTATTATATTTTCCCTGATTTTCAGTTCGTTGGCACTTTTTTTTTTAAGTGTTAAATTTCCTCAATATTTGTTTACCAGTGACTGCCATCGGTTGGTATCTGTTTTTTTCTGGCTGCTGTTTCTTCTCTATGTTGTTGATCGTATCTGTATATTATACCAACCAAAAGGACCGGTTGTAATTGTTTTTGTTTTCTTTTTTGTCGGAATTGTTGCAGCGGTCAACATTAAGTATCCCAAATATGGCTGGATCAAGCCTATTGCAGGAATGCAGGAATTTGTTAATGCTGTTCATTTCTACGAGCAGGAAGATTTGTTAAACAACAATAAATATATTGTACTCCATCTGCCCAGCCATCAGTATGTTATGCAGCCAGAGGTCCGTGTTGGCAGCAGCTGTAAGGATGCACGTCCCGTTAGGGTTGATGAACTGAAGGATGCCCGTTGGGAAAAATTCTATAAAGTAGAGAAAGAGAACCAGGCCAATCCATGAAAAAAACACACAAAGCAATAACCGGACAAGGGTCTGCCGTTAGTAAATATAAAGAGGTTGTTGTTGGTTCTCCTTCTCTATCCCGCCTGATATACTTTGAATGGTGCCAGTGTCTTGCCCCTATTCCCGGTGCCTTGGGCATGGCGTTGCGCAAGATTTTCTGGCCGCGGCTGTTTGGATCCTGCCAACGTGGAGTTATGTTCGGTTGCGGTATTGTACTGCGCCATCCTTCCCGCATACATCTCGGTGAAAAGGTAGTTATCAGTGAATACTGTATCTTGGATGGCCGTAGTGCAGACAAGCAGACAACTATTTCCCTGGCCAGTAATGTTATTCTTTCCAATAACGTTATGCTGTCGTGCAAGGAAGGTACTATCACCATCGGCGAAGATACCGGTATTAACGCTCAGACGATTATTCAGTCAACCCATGACTGCCCTGTGGTGATCGGTAGAGACAACATTATTGGCCAGCAATGTTTTATTGTCGGAGGAGGGAGCTATAATGTTCAGCTTCGTGGCATACCCATCCGGAAACAGGGAATACTGTTTGATAATGGTGTCAAACTGGCCGATGACGTCTGGCTCGGAGGCAGAGTAACGGTACTCGGAGGAGTGGAAGTTGGCCGGGGAGCTGTTGCCGCTGCCGGATCGGTTCTAACAAAGTCTGTTCCGGACTATAGCATCTGCATGGGCATCCCGGCCAGGGTCGTGAAAAACAGGCCGGATTCGGAACCCGTCCGGTAATAACGAAATGAATTATACCAAAGTATTGCTAGTTGCCCTCAAGCTTACCATCAGTGGTCTCCTGCTCGTCTTACTTTACAGGAGCACTCCTTTTGACAGTATTATCCAGTTGTTTTCCGGGATCGACTACCGTTATCTACCCTTGATTTTTTTTCTCTTGCTTGTCAATACGGTTCTAAGTGCCTTGAAATGGCAGATTTTGCTGCATGCGGACAATATACATATCTCTTTGGCCAGATTAACGGTTTCATACCTGACCGGCACTTTTTTCAATATTTTTCTGCCGTCAAATATCGGCGGGGATTCATATCGTATTTATGATGTGGCAAAACAGTCAAATCAGGTCGCACGCTCCGCAGCGTCAGTGTTTGCCGACCGTATTTCCGGATTCCTGGCTTTGATTTTATTAAGCCTTGCAGCCTCTTTCCCAGTTGCCGGCAGAATAGGTCACCCCTTGTTTTTTCTGTTGCCCCTTTCTCTGTTTGCCCTTCTTGTTTTTATTCTCTGGATGCTTGTCATGCAGAGTCCGGCCCGATACATGTTGCAAATCACCAGGCTTGATCGGATTGCTCCTGTTGCAGCTTTTATTGATAATTTTTTTGTAGCCTGGACCCGCTACCATAGCAGCTCCCGCGTATTATATAAGGTCATGGTTATTTCATTTACCTTTCAGATTTCCGTTATCCTGGTGGTTTATCTCATGGCCCTTGCCCTGGGGGCTCCTGTATCGCTTTATTACTTTGCTGCCTTTGTACCAGTCATTACTCTGATGGAGGCCTTGCCAATATCTATATACGGAATTGGAGTCCGTGATGCGGGTTATGTCATGTTTTTTGGCTTAGCAGGGCTTAGTGATATTCAGACCAGGTCGCTGGCATTATTTTTTCTCGCCATAACAGTTTGTTATTCTTTTTTCGGAGGGCTTGTCTTTCTTGGTCGCATTCTTCTGACCGGTTCAAAAATAAGCCGAAGTACCGGCAAACAGAACGGGTCGGGTTGAAGATAAGATGGTATAGGAATCACTGACATGAAAGACTTTGTTAATCTGCGCGTTGTTGTGAAAGTATTGCTCTCTTTGAGTGTTTCCTGTCTGATTGTAGGCTTATTGTTACAGTATGTTCTCGGGGTCACTGATCCCGCAGATCGTCCCCGCCTGTTTCAGACTATTTTGCAAACTTCGCTGCCTTGTATCGGAGGATATCTGATTGTCAATTTGCTCGGTGCGTTTGTCCGGACCCTTCGATATTTTGTATTGCTGAAGGCGTCTACATCCCGGGTTCCTTCGCTTTATCATGTTGGCCTGGTTACGGTTGCCAGGAACATGTTTGTGGATCTTCTACCTGCACGTTTGGGAGAGTTAAGCTATATTGCCATGTTAAATCGTGGTTACAGGACAAGAGCCGATGCCTGTTTGTCTTCACTTGCCATCAGTTTTATTTTTGATCTTATCGCCCTTGCCTGTCTGGTCTTGCTGCTCATTGGATACCAGGCGCTGACGTCGTCATTACCGATGTGGCTGCTTGTGGTTTTTGTTTTTTTAGTCTGCATGAGCCTTGCCCTCCTGTTCTTTCTTTTCACAATTGTTCCCGCTGTAACAGGGTTTCTTGAGCAACGGCTGCCGGGCCGGGGACGATATCTTGATCGTTTCCTGGTTTTTTCCCGCCATGTTATCTCTTCACTGGAGCAGGTGCGCAAGGCAGGAATTGGCTGGCAGGTGTTTTTCATTTCTCTTTCTGTGCGCATTTTTAAATATGCAGGCCTTTACCTTCTTTTTATGGGAGTTGTATTACCGAGTTTTTCCAACGTATCTTCCGAGCCGATTACGGTTATATCTACTCTGCTCACTGCTGAAGCATCAGCAAGCCTTCCGATTCCCTCTTTCATGAGTTTCGGTACTTATGAGTCGGGTGGAGCGGCAGCTCTTATTTTTCTAGGTGCGGACAAGGCGGCCGCTGTTATTATCATGCTGGCGCTCCATATTATCAGCCAGAGTATTGATTACACTTTGGGCGCTCTGGCCATGGTATTGTTTATTTTTTCTACCTTACCGAGCAAGGAACCAGCAGGAACATCTAAGAGGAGGCGCATTGGCGTCAAAGTGGTGTTGCTGACGGTTTTTGTAGGCGGGGTCGGCCTGTTTCTGCTGTTTCAACTGCGTTTGGTGAAAAAAATTGGGCCAATTATTCCCCCTGACAGAGGTCAGGCAGTACAGAGAATTTTTCACGAAGGAGTTATCAGTAAGACAGACAGCCGGCTTCCCGCAAAAAAAGGTTTTGTTGTCTGGAGTTCTAATCGCTATGGGTCTCATGATATCCTGATGCTTACTCTGCCGGATAAGGTAATCTCCCGGTTGACAGATCATCCGAATACAGAGTATTTTCCGAGAATCTCTCCTGACGGCAAAAGCATTGTTTTTGCCCGTTCCCGGGAAAAATGGGTTCCTCAGCGTAATTATTTTCCTTGGGATGTCTATCTCTTGTCTCTTGTAGATGGAAAAGAACGGCTTATCGCTGAACATGGTAATGTACCGACATGGTCGGAAGATGGAAAAATCATCTATTTTCAGCGCAATGGCAATCAGTTTGTACGTTATTTTCTTGATACCGGAGCGGAGGAGGTGGTCATGGAAACCGGTAACAATATTGATCTCCCTGCTTCGGTTCTGCTGGAAACACCTTCATGGAGTTCTGTACGGAATGCTATGGCGGTAACCTTGAGGGGATCAATGCGAGAAACTTCCATTATTCATGCTGATGGTTCCATGCAGAAGATTGCAAACGGCTGTCAACTGAACTGGAGTCCGGCTGCAAGATTTCTTTATTATGTCGATCATGGCGGAAAACAACAAAATGCCATTTACAGGGTAGACCCCGTCACCATGGAGAAAACTCTCTTGTTTGATTCGCCGACTTCCTATAGTCATGAGTATTTTCCCAGAATAGCCAACAGCAGGGATACCATGGTGTATGGTGCCAGTACAGGAGGACACCAGCACGATGCTGCTGATTATGAGATATTTATCTGGCTTATGGGGACACCCATGAGTAATGCGGAACGTTTGACTTTTCATACCGGCAATGATTGCTGGCCTGACATTTATTTATTTCCTTAAACATCCAGTATGGAGTGTACATTGAAGATCTCGGTTGTTATTCCCATATACAATGAAGAAGAGAACATAACTGCGCTTTATGAAGAACTTTTTCAAGTTCTTCAAGATATAAAGTATAGTTATGAGATCATATTTATTGACGACGGTTCTTCAGATAGAAGTCTTGAGTTGCTTGATCAAATAAGCAAAACAGATGTATCAGTAGTTGTTGTCAGTTTCCGTCGTAATTTCGGCCAGACTGCAGCTATGTCGGCGGGTTTTGATTACGCTCAGGGTGATATAATTATCACTATGGATGGTGATCTGCAGAATGATCCCCATGATATTCCTGAAATGATAAAAAAAATGGAATCCGGTTATGACGTGGTAACCGGATGGCGTTTTGAACGAAAAGATCCGTTCCTGTCACGTCGCCTTCCTTCAATGGTTGCCAACCGGATCATCTCTTGGATAACAGGGGTCCATTTACATGATTACGGATGCACCTTGAAAGCGTTTCGCAAATATGTAGCAAACAATATTCGTTTGTACGGTGAAATGCACCGCTTTATTCCGGCAATAGCTTCCGGTATGGGTATCTCTATTACCGAAATCAAAGTAAATCATCGTCCAAGGATGTTTGGCACCTCTAAATACGGTATTACCAGAACGTTGCGGGTGATTTTGGATCTCATGACGGTAAAATTTATGCTCAGTTATGCTACCAGACCTTTACATGTTTTTGGAACGTTTGGTTTTGTTGCCTCGACCATTGGCTTTTTCATTGCTCTGTACATGACCATTCAACGCCAGTTTTTCGGAATTTCTCTGGCAAATCGTCCTCTGCTGTTACTGGCCATCTTGCTGATCTTCATTGGGATTCAGTTTATTACCATCGGATTACTGGCTGAACTTGTGGTGCGTACTTACCATGAATCACAACGTAAACCGATATATTATGTTCGCAAGGTGCTTGGGCGTCCGGAACCGGAGTAAATCTGTTGAAACGTGTCGGTATGGAAGGTTGTGATCCTGTCATTCATGTCGTAGTACCACATTATAACGGTGTTGAGGTTTTATGTACCTGCCTGTCTTCCCTCAAAAAACAAACTGTCAGGAACTTACAGATTAGTGTTGTTGATAATGGTTCAACAGATGGTTCTGTTTCGTACTTGAAGGCCGAATGGCCTGAAGTGAGCTGTTTAGAATTTCATGAAAATAAGGGGTTCAGTGCAGCCGTTAATGCCGGTATTCAGAATAGTTCCGGGCAATTTGTTTTCCTGCTCAACAATGATACCGAGCTGCGGCCGGATGCATTGGAACAGCTGCTGGCAACAGCATGCAAGCTGCCGGAGTTTGTTTTTTTTGTCCCTAAAATGTTAAGCTTCAATCAGCGTACTATTCTTGATGGAGCTGGGGATGGGTATCTGCGCGGAGGGGCAGGTTATCGTCTTGGAACCATGGAAGAGGACTGTGAACACTATAACAAGCCGGGACCGGTATTCGGTGCCTGTGCCGGTGCTGTCCTTTATCGGCGTACACTTTTTGATCGGGTTGGTTTATTTGATGAAGATTTTTTTGCCTATCTTGAAGATGTTGATCTTAACCTTCGAATAAATCGAGCTGGGCTCCGGGGATATTATGTGCCTTCAGCTGTAGTGTATCATATCGGTAGTGCAACAACTGGCTCAAAAATAAATGCTTTTACCATCAGGCTGTCCACAAGAAATTCTCTGTATGTTTTGCTGAAAAATTATCAGCTTTCCCTGTTTATACGGTTTCTTCCCGTTATTTGTATTTATCAGTTCTGCTGGTTTTTGTTCTCGATTAAAAAGCATCAGTTTCTTCCCTATTGCAGGGGTATGTTTCAGGCATTTGCAAGTCTGTTGAAAATGCGTGAGAAACATCATGGGCTTCGCCGTTATGATGAGATGACGGTTCCTGAATTTGCATTATGCCTGAAAAGGGCTGAAAAGGATGTGATTGTATCTATCATGCGTCGGCGTAGTGCGCTGGGCAAGGGAAACAGATTGTTGCGCATGTACTGCTTTTTCTTTCTCTAATGTCTGTACTGTTATGAACAGCGCATCAGTAGTTATAGTAACCCATAATTCCCAAGACGAGATTGGGGCTTGCCTTACTTCTTTAGATGAACAAACTGTACAGCCAGAAACCACTGTAATTGTTGATTCAGGATCGATTGATTCCGGTTATTTGCAGCCTTACCGCAATAAGGACCGGACAGTTTTGCATCTGGAAAAAAATATTGGATTCGGCCGGGCGAATAACCTCGGTTTTAAGAGCATTGATCGTTTTTCTGATTTTGTTCTTTTCCTGAACCCTGATGCTTTTCCTGAACCGAACACTATAGAATTGGCGATCAATTATCTAGTCCGCAATAAGGACGTTGGCTGCGTGAGCGGCAGGTTGCTCGGTTTTGACAGTAAGCTGCAACAGGCGACCGGATTTATAGATTCTACCGGTGTTTTCAGGAAATGGTATGGCCGCTGGCATGACAGGGGACAGGGGGAGCCGGATGATGACCGCTTTGGAGAACAGGAAGATATTCCTGCTGCCTGTGCGGCTTTTCTGTTCTGTCGGAAAGAGATGTTAGACCAGGTAGCTCTGTCGGAATCCGTCATCTTTGATCCTGATTTTTTTTTGTATAAAGAAGATATTGAACTCTGTCTGCGGATTCAAAAGTCACCCTGGCGTATTGTCTATCTGCCTGATTTGAAGGTTTTTCATTGTCGCGGCTGGCAGAGCAGGCATCAGGTTCCGTATCAACAGCGTTTGACTGCTGCTGCCAGCGAACTACTGCTGTACTGGAAACATCCCTCTCCCTATATGTTATGGGCTCTGATCAAGTATGTGCTGGTTCGCTGGTTGCGGGTATGAGCGGGTCTGTGGAAAATCGACCGACTATTTCCGTCATTATTCCGACCTGGAATGGAGAGCAATGGCTGGACAGGTTGCTGACCATGCTTAAGCAGCAAACCCTTGTCCCTGATGAGATTATTGTTATCGATTCAGGCTCAGAGGATGGAACCTGTGCAATAGTTCACCGTCATAATGTTCGTCAGGTTAAAATAGCACAGCAGGATTTTGATCATGGTGGCACCAGGACAATGGCGGCCGGGATTGCCGGAGGCGAGATTTTGATCTATATGACTCAGGATGCGATACCGGCCGGCAGGGATGCTCTTGAGTTGCTTGTCCGGCCATTCGCCCGGGATGAGAGAATTTCGGCAACCTATGGCAGACAGCTTCCTGATCCGGATGCGAATCTTTTCAGTGAACATCTGCGGCTGTTCAATTATCCTGACCACTCTGAAACCCGTTGCTGGGACGATCGCAGTCAATTTGGTTTCAGGACGATTTTTATTTCCAATTCCTTTGCAGCCTGGCGCAAGGATATTCTTGCGGCACATGGGTTTTTTCCGGAAAGACTTCTTTTCGGTGAAGACACCTTGACAGTGGCAAAGATGCTGGAAAGCGGCTATTGTGTGGCCTATGTAAGTGAATCTTGCGTTTATCACTCGCATAATTATTCTATATTACAAGATGTTAAAAGGTATTTTGATATCGGAGTCTTCCACGTCGACCAGGGCGATCAACTGATGAAGTTTGGCGGGCCCGGAGGAACCGGCAGAAAATATGTACGCTCGGAAATGACCATGCTGGCAGCAAGGAAAAAGTATCATCTGCTGCCGCAATGTCTGCTGCGGAATTTTGGCAAGTTCATTGGTTATAACCTGGGAAAACGACACAGAATGTTACCACGCTGCTGTGCAGAGCGGATGAGTATGAACCGCAGCTGGTGGTCCTCACGGAATTGATCAATAATGTCACCCGTATTGTCCTGGAACCTGCGTGAGCGCAGTTCTCTTATTTACAGACTGCTTCATATCCTGGACTGTGCTCTGGTCTGCGGCTTTCTCTGGCTGCTTGTCCAGTTGTACCAGGTTCCCTGGAGTCGGTATTATACCTGGCTTGAGTTTGTCGTCTTTGCTGTTTCTTTTATCAGTTTTCATTATTTTCAGCTGTACCGTTCCTGGCGGGGCTGGAAATATTACCGTGAATTTATCGTAATAGTGCAGGCCTGGTCAACAGTGATCGGCTTTCTGCTTTTTTACTTTTTTATTTTCAAGATTTCAGAGGGTTATTCCCGGGCTGTTTTTCTCCTCTGGTCCTTGGCTACTCCTTTTTTAATCTTTTTTTCTCATATCATTGTTCGCAAGCTCCTGCGATATTACCGTTCCCGTGGGAAAAATATTCGACACGCAGTCATCATCGGCGCCGGAGATCTCGGTATCAGGATGGCCCGGCAGATGGAGGAGATTCCCTGGGCAGGTATTGAAGTTGTCGGTTTTTTTGACGATAAACTGGAGACGAAAGAAGCGCTTGATGAAATTGATAAGCCCATGCTGGGCAGGATCAATGAGGTGCGTGATTATCTCAAAGTCAATGATATTGATTACGTGTATATTGCCCTGCCCATGCGCGCGGAACGGAAAATATTCCGGATTCTTCAGGAATGCCGCGATCTGGGCGCCCAGATTTACCTTGTGCCTGATCTGTATATCTTTGGCCTGCACCATGCGGAGATACAGTCCCTTGGAGATATGCTGGTCCTGAATTTTAATCCTGATTCAAGCTGGAAGCGGACATTTGATGTGCTTTTCTCAAGCACTGTTCTAGTATTGACTGCACCACTTTTCTTGCTCATCATGCTGGCCATTAAACTGGACAGCAGGGGGCCGGTATTTTATCGGCATCGACGGATCATGGCCACCGGACGAGAGTTTGAATGTTTGAAGTTCAGGACCATGGTGGTCGATGCCGACCGCCAGCTTGAAGAGCTGCTTCGGGATAATCAGGAGCTTGCCGAGGAATGGAAGAATAATTTCAAACTGAAAGTTGACCCGCGCATAACCCGGGTCGGGCGATTTCTGCGCCGTACCAGTCTTGATGAATTTCCCCAGTTTTTTAACGTGTTAAAGGGTGAAATGAGTGTAGTTGGAGCCCGCCCCGTTGTCGGCAGGGAACTTGCTGAATATTATAGGGGAAACGGAGAGCAGAGTGCAGGCAGATATGTATCCATGAAGCCCGGAATAACCGGACCATGGCAGGTTTCCAGAAGAAATGACATGGATGACTACCAGGAAAGGGTGGAACTTGATGACTGGTATGTTCTCAATTACTCCCTGTGGAATGATATTACAATAATTTGCAAGACGGTCCGCTGCATTTTTACTGGAAAGGGCGCATATTAATCCCCAAATTCATGCAGCTTGCAGCCTGAAAGTTATCAGTCAGCTGGTTGCTTGTGCCACAATCTGTCCGTCATTTCCAGCCCATGACTTATCTTGATGAACTTTTTGAGAAGCTGGAGATCTTGGCGATACAGCTTTGAATTTTTGTCTCCATGGATTTTTTTCCCGTCAATGATAAAGATATCAGGTTCTATGACGGCAACGCCGAGACGTTCAGTCTGATCCTGTTGAGAGAAAATTGATCTTCCCAGGAAAGGATTAGGCTGGTTTGTTATCCCTAAGTAATGCAGCAGGGATGGAGCAAAATCCAGTGACGTACTGTTTGCGGCATCAAAGTATGCAGGAAGTTTTCTCTGTTGATCGTGAATGATTAAAGGAATTCTGTCCACAAAAAGTCTTTGATACTCGGGGTCATCAATTTCGGCAACAAACGGTTGTGTAGGGTAGTGGCAATGGTCTGTGGTAAAAATGACAATGGTATTATCAGCAAAAGGTGAATTCTGGAAATACTTCCAGAACAGGCCGAACGCCGCGTCAAGGTTATGGATAGTGTTTAAAAATGGATTCCAGCCATCTCCGAAGTGTGCTTCATCATCTGCTGAGTTAACCCACGAATGGGTTCCAAAGTTATACAGTCCGATAAAAAAAGGTTTTCCGGTTTTCTTCCTGGTTGCTTTTTCCCTGAGTAATCCGATTAAGCTTTGAAAGAACTGGGTGTCGGAAAGAGCATCTTCAAGTGCAGGTTTTTCCCCTGACAGAAACCTGTTTCTTAACTCATCTGCTGTTAATACCTCCTGAAAATCCAACGTCTGCATCATGTCATCCACATACGCTTTATCCTTGAGGTGGGAATCAAGGAATATGGTCTGGTATCCCTGTTGGTTTAAGAGTTCTGTCAGGCTGAGGTATTTAATTCTCTTTAGCTCCTGGTAATTCGGGTACCAGCCCCCGTTACCGCCGAATGTGGGGAACAGGGAGCAGAGTTGCCCATGCAGTCCTCGGTAAGTAGCGGCCGTATGATTGAAATAATTCGTGACGACCATTGAATGGCGGGCGAAATCCTGCAGGTAGGGAGTGATATCCTGGTATTTCGAGCCATATACACTCAAACTGCGTGCGGAGATTCCTTCATTGAAAAAAACAATGATGTTTGGCGCTGCACTGTCAGGGGTAATTTGTTGGAAAGGGGGATCACCTTGATAAATTCTTTTTTTAAGCAGCGGATAGGGTTTGTCAGGGTTGAGGATAATGCCAAACTGCCGGAGACGGCGGAGTTCTTCTCTGCTCAGGTTTTCTGAAAAAAAATCCATGTTCTGCTGGAATACAGTTTTGTACAGGGCAATCGCCGGAGCAGTGTGGTCAATGTTGTTTGCAGAGAAAAAGAGTGTTCGTTTTTCTTCCACGGACTCCGGCAACCACCAGTGACTTTGTGAAAAGAAAATTCCCAGCAGGATAAAAGGGGCAACGGCAAGGAACAGTGATTTACGGGAAGAGGGTTGAAGTCTGGCTAAATGGATAACAGCTTCAGGAATAAGGAGAGCAATTACAGCAACAAATGGAATGAAAAGCGTCTGAACATTTAACAGGATGTTGATATGATTGATATTGTCAAGAGCCAGCCTGGAGAGAAATTCACCACCCTGGGCAATTGATGTCAGCTGGACACTGTTAATGAATAAAAACAGGCCGAGAATGAGATACGATAAAAGCCGGCAAAGAAGGTTCCCGTTAATCAGCAGCAGGATAACAGCAGCTGCGAAAAGGTACTCGGCAATGAATCGGTCAAAAAACAGTATCCCGGCCAGGAAAGAAGAAAAAGATGCGTCCCGGCCGGGATACTTGAATTGATGAGCAAAGCCTGCAACAAAAAAAAAGGAGAGTAAAAGCAGGTAGATGGTCATCCAGAGAATTCTACCGCCTTGAACATTTCCCGTTGTTTCTCTTACTTTTTTCATGAAATGTTCAGAACCCGGTTTATATGCGAATTGCATTTTTCTTGAGAGCGATCACCTTCCGGGAAAGTTAAAAAAATATTCTGTTTTTGATATCTCAGCCGTCATTGCTCAATATTGCCTCCATAAGTTGGCGGGGAGCGTCCTCCAGTGCGTCTTCAATATTTATGATCGCAGTTTCTGAGCGCTCAGCTGTGCGTATTGTTCTTGAGTCAGGAAAAAAGGCAACCGGTGATTCCCCCAGGGAATCAATAAGGAACTGTCTGTCTTCTTCATCATGCACCAGATTGCCCACATAAAAAATACGGGGTATCCGGACATCCTCTGCCATTTTTCTGATCTTCAAGGCGGTACGTATACTTGACCGGGATGGAATGACAACGATCAACAGCTGGTCAACCCCTGCCACTGTTCCCCTGCCAAGATGTTCAACGCCGGCTTCCATGTCCAGCAGCACCACCTCGTTAGCCGTAAGCAGCATTTTTTTAAGCATCAGGCGGAGCACATGGTTTTCAGGGCAGGCACAGCCTCCCTCAGCTGTCTGTACCGCACCCAGGATCATCAATTTGATGCCATCCTGTTCTATCATAAAGTCCCGCAGCAGGTCATTGACCTGGGGATTGAGATTGTAAAAGGGAGAACCCTCTGTTTTACCGGCCCGCTCAGCCAGCAGTTTTGTCATGTCGGCAATGGGTTTGACCTTTTTGGCATCCTTGATGCCCAGGGTTTCTGCCATGTGTGGGCTGGGATCGGCATCAATAACCAGCACCTCCCGGCCCATTTTTCTGTATTCCCTGGCCAGCAAGGCCATTATCGTTGTTTTACCCACACCGCCTTTGCCGCTGATTGCTATTTTCATATCGTTATCCTGATTTAGTTGCCTTCCCGGACAAAATGATTAAAATAAGCTGTGATGATCAAAATATCACCAACTATAAAAACTATGTAAGGAGAATATACAGTATGCAGACAGAGTATGCGAGTAATACCATAACCGTTGCCCAGGCACGGCAGGAGGCATCAACGGTTTTTCTGGCCAAGGTTTTTAACTGGATGGCCATGGGACTCGGTTTGACGGGCATCGTTGCCTGGCTGACCGCCAGTTCCGGTCTGGCCATGTCGATAGTGGGCAGTCCCGTCTTTATGATTTTGATCTTTGCCGAGCTGGGCATGGTTTTTTACCTGTCCGCCCGGATTGATAAAATACAGCCCGGCACGGCAACAGGTCTATTCCTGGGATATGCGGTGCTCAACGGCTTGACCCTGTCCACCATTTTCCTGGCCTATACCAAAGCCTCAATTGGCGGCACCTTTCTGATTACCGCCGGCATGTTCGGCGCCATGGCGGTATACGGCATGGTGACCAAGAGGGACCTGTCCGGCATGGGATCTTTCCTGTTCATGGGGTTGATCGGGATTATCATTGCCTCCATAGTGAATATCTTTCTGAAGAGCTCAAGCGTATACTGGGCAATTTCCGTTATCGGCGTACTGGTCTTTGTCGGCCTGACGGCCTGGGATGTTCAGAAAATAAAGACCATGGGGGAGCAGGGCATCATGGAGCAGGGTGAAGCTGCTATCCGCAAGGGATCGATCATCGGCGCTCTTGCCCTGTACCTTGATTTTATCAACCTGTTTCTGATGCTGCTGCGGTTTTTCGGCGGCAGCCGTGACTGATAACCTTATATTCCGGTAAGAAGATGGAGTTGTTTCCGGTCTTCTTACCGGCTTTCTTTCCCTTTTTTTCCTCTTTTGACCACCTTGCAAGATTGCTGTTTTACAAGGTGGTCTTCTATCCCCTGGGGCAGCGAACCCTGCCTATCTTGTCACCAAAGACAAAATTGTCGTCATGGTCCGGAGTGTGGCAACCTGTGCAGATCCTTTGCTCAGGCTTAACAAGAAGAGTTGATTCCGGCTGTTCACTGTGGACCGCTCCCGGTCCATGACAGGACTCGCACCCCACGGTTTTCAGGGAACCGGGCAGTTGCAGAAGCAGTTTTTCAGATTTGACCCTGGCAGCGTCATAATAGGGCAGGGTCACATGGCAGAGCAGACACTCTTCGTTAAACTGCTGGTTGTCTTGTTCCAGGGTCTTCAGTGCATCTGCATGGTCTGTTGTCTGCCAGAATGCTGTCTGCAGTGGATGACATTTCTGGCACCGTGGCCAACCGGCCATTGTCTGCAGTGAGGGATGGGACTGCTTGGTGCTGTTGCGCATGCGGTTGCGGTTGAGCCTGTTGACCTCCCGGGTGGTCTGGTCAACAATGGCCTGTATCTCTTTGTCTTCGGGCAGGGAAGATTTCAGGCCGATAAAGCGGTTGCTGAAGCTGCACGGCTCTCCGGTTGCCAGTTTTTTTCTCTTCTTTAATTCTGCAATTTTTTGAATGGATTTTTCTCTGGTTGCCAGTAACCGCTGGTAGCGCCTGTCTGTCTGCAGGTCTTTTTCAGGGGACCGTTTTTGCATGCGACCGATCTGCCAGTTTATCCTGTCCAGCCGGTTTTGTTCAGCACGTAACTGCTCGGACAGATTCCGTCCCCATTTCCCGGCTTCAGTCCAGTTAATCCGCATCATGCCGATATATTTTCCCCGGGCCCCAACCCTTGCAATCAGTGTGTCTTCCACCCTGTGCGGAGCAAGATTGGATCCACCGTGACCTGATTCAAGGATCAGGTCGATACCTTTAACTGTCCGTCCAATCTCCCTGTTGACCTCTTCAGGGTAGCTGGAAAGCAGGATGATCATGTCCGTCCTTGAGTCCATTTCTTTAACAATCTCGGGCAATACCTCCTGCCAGGGCAGGATGGTGTAGTTCTCATCTTTTCCCTGAGCAGCCTGTTCATCGGTGAGTCCCAGGATTGTAATGGTTGTATCGCCGATTTCAGTGTCAAGAAATGGGGCAAAAATAGGCTGGCTGGTATTTTTGTCAACCAGGTTCATGGACAGCCAGTTCAGTTTTTGTTCGTCCTGAATGTGTTTAAGCAGATCAAGCCCGCCGGCCAGATCCTGCGCAGCAATGGAGACGGCCCTGCAGTTCATGGTCTGCATGGCTCTGGCAATTCCCCGGGCAGTGACTTTTTCCTGTTCCTGCATCCCGGGCCGGATGTTTTTTTGTTTAAAGAGCAGCGCCCCGCTGTCAACAAACAGGTAGGGAAGTTTTTCCTGACTCGCTATGTTTTTTATCTGATACGCTTTTCTGGACAGACCGCCCAGCTGGCTGGACTTTCAGCCACAGGGCTCTGTTTCGCCCAGAACATCATTTGCGTAAAAGAGTAGAAATTCACCCGCCTGCAGCGGATGTGCCATGCTCAGTAACAGCAGCAGAACTGCTGCCGGCAGCTTAAGAGTTGTTTTTTTTCTGTTTGTTATCTTCATGTTTTCGTACCCGTTGTTGTAGGATTTTTCGCCAGCGAATCAATCGATCGCGGACAACAGCCTCATAGCCCCGATCCGTGGGATAATAGAACTGTGTACCTGAAAGTTCATCGGGCAAATGCTCCTGATCAACCAGTCCGTCCCGGCTGTCATGGGCATACTGGTAGTTTTTTCCATAACCGATTTTTTTCATCAACTTTGTCGGAGCATTCCGCAGGTGCAGGGGAACCTCCAGGGAGCCTGAGCGCCTGATCTCTTTGTTGACTTTTTTCTCCATCATATAGAGAGCATTACTCTTGGGAGCAGTGGCAAGATAGGTTGTAGCCTGGTACAGGGCAAGCTCTCCTTCCGGAGAACCCAGCATATGATAGGCCTGGCGGCAGCTGATTGCCACCTCAAGCGCCCAGGGATCACTGATACCGATGTCTTCGCTGGCAAAACGGATCAGCCGGCGGGCGATGTAAAGCGGGTCTTCCCCGCCGGCAAGCATCCGTCCCAGCCAGTAACATGCTCCATCCGGGTCACTGTCGCGCAGGCTCTTATGCAGGGCCGAGATCAGGTTGTAATGTTCCTCACCTGTCTGATCATAACGTAAGCTTCGTTCCTGCATGGCCTCGCGGACCAGTTCTCCGGTGATGATAAGGGGCTTGTTGCCACTGTTTTTTTGTACAAGTATTGAGGCTGTTTCCAGGCAGTTGAGTGCCCGCCTGCAATCCCCGTCCACGCCCTTTGCCAGCATTTCCAGTGCCTGATCCTCGATTTCCAGCCCCTCTCCAGCCAGTCCATCATTGTCTCGCAGTGCCCGTTGCAGAATTTTTTTGATGTCTTCAGAGTCAAGGGGATGGAGAAGCAGAACCTGGCAGCGGGACAGCAGAGGGGCGATGACTTCAAAAGAAGGATTTTCCGTGGTTGCCCCGATCAGGGTCAGCAGTCCTGTTTCCACATGGGGCAAAAATGCATCCTGCTGACTTTTATTGAAACGGTGGATCTCGTCAACAAACAAAATGGTTTGTACGTCCGCTGTTGCCTGTTTCTGTTCAGCCTGCGTGACGATTTTCCTGATCTCCTTTACACCGGACAGAACAGCTGAAAAGAAGACAAAATCAGCATGAATGGAGTTTGCCAGTATGGTTGCCAGGGTCGTTTTGCCGGATCCGGGTGGTCCCCAGAGCAGCAGGGAGGGGATCCGGTCCCGGGCGATGAGTTCATGTAAGATCCTTCCTTTGCCCACCAGGTGTTCCTGGCCGACAAAATCAGCAAGTTTTGACGGACGCATCCGCTCGGCCAAAGGAACAGGATCGTGCTTTTGTGGATTCATGGGCTTATTATGAACAGGAATCTGAATTACGTCAAGTTATCAGAAACCAGCTCAGGACAGTGTCTTGTGTTGTCAGTTACAAAATGGTATTATGAAGAGAATCTGATCATTTGAGTTTTTCCTGTAACACTGTAGAGAATCCAATATGGCGTCACCTGTCCTGTTGATTGCAGATGATCCTGAACTGTGTCAACAGATTATAGATATTATAAAAGAATATCCGGTGGAGTGCTGTGCTCCATCCGAGGTAACAGAGTTTTGTCGGAATAATCCGGTCAGGGTGGCCATGGTGGCGGAGGACCTTGCCGGAGAGAGCGGTATTGCTCTCTTTCACAGATTGCAGGCAGAGAATCCGGAACTGGTCGGTCTGCTTATTGCTGCAGGCGCCAATTCCGTGATCCCCTGTCTTGAGGCCATGGAGAGCGGTTTTTCAGGACTGTTGACTCGTCCTCTGGATCCTGAGCAGCTTCGTTCTCATGTCAACAGGGCCATGGAATCAACTGCCCTGCGCGAGGAGAACACTCGACTCCGTGCCCTGTTGCCGCTGTATGGACTTGGAGAAAAGTTTTTGTCGTCAACCACGCAGCAACAGGTTCTGGGCTGCCTGCTGGACGTTGTTGCCGCCCAGACGGCAGCAGACAGCCTGTCCGTGATGCTCTTTGATGAACAGGAAGGATGTCTTCGTATTGCAGCCTCACGGGGGATAGATGAGGAACTGGCCCGGCAGATCAGAATTCGGCCCGGTGACAAGATTGCCGGTTGGGTGTTTGCTGAAAAAAAACCGGTGATATTGAACCGGGAAACGCAGCAGGACTCCCCGTTTGCCGATCTGCTGAAACGGCCGGAAATCGTGTCGGCAGTCTCCTTTCCCATGATCGTTCGCGACAGGACCTTGGGGGTTCTTAATGTTAGCTATACTGACGGTGATATCCGATTTGCCGAGTCTGACATTGAAATGCTGGGTATCCTCTGTACCCAGGCTGCCCTGGCCCTGGAAAATGTCCGTTCCCTTCTTTCCCTGGAAGAGAAAACCAGGCTGCAGACTCTGCTGGAACAGTATGTTGCTCCGGAAGTGGCTGAACTGCTGCTGGCCAGTGATGCAGATTTGACCACCAACCTGGGTGAAATCAGAAAAGTGACGGTTCTGTTTGCTGATATTCGCAACTTTACCGGTATGGTTCAGCAACTGCCTCTAGATGTGCTGCGTGATTTTTTGAATGAATTTTTTCAGCTGTTCACTGAAACAATTTTTCAGCACCGCGGCACGATCGATAAATTTATGGGAGATGCCGTCCTGGCACTGTTTGGTGCTCCTATAGAACTGGATAATGCCAATGTAAGGGCTGTGGAGACTGCAATGGCCATCTGCAAACGTTTTGCAGAACTGAAACAGTGCTGGCAGAAGCGTGACCGGTTTTTTTCCACCATTGATCTCGGTGTCGCCCTGACCTGCGGAGATATGTTTTTAGGCAATGTCGGCTCTTCCAGGCGTCTTGATTACACGGTTATCGGAACAGAAGTGAACATTGCCCAGCGACTGGCTGCACTGTCCTCTGCCTGCAGGATATATATTACTGAAGCAGTACGTCGTGATCTGCGGGATGATCGGGTGGCGGTGACTGATATGGGAGAAATTCAGCTGCGGGGCGTGACAAATCCTGTGCAGGCATTCACCGTCCGGTAAACAGTGAAAAATTGAGTGATTTTGCTCGACGCATTGTCTGGGAAGCCCACCAGTCCGCCCGTTTTTTCTGCTGCCTGGCCATGGCCAGCATTAATTGCTTTATCTGTTTTCCTTCGGGATTGGTCAGAAACTCAACTCCCATCTTAAAGGCTCGGATTTCATCCTGACGGAACAGGTTCATCCATATCGGTCGAGCCGAAATGGTGCAGTCAACGATATCAGGTGGCAGGTTTATCTGCAACTGCAGGGAAAGAGAGTCGTTTTCACGAGTCGAGTGAAAAATATGATAACTGTTGCTCATTATCTGGGTCATGAGCAGACAGGCACCGGTGGTAGAAATATCAATGATCCGTCCTGACAGCGGTCCGGCCACAATTTTTCCGTTTACCCCGTCCCTGGCGCTTACCCGAATGGGGAGATAATCAATATACCGCTTTGATGCTCTCAGTTCCGTTATCATTCCAGCCGATTCGGTTGCTGCACCTGCCAATCTTTTTCAGGATAGACTTGAAAAGGATTTTAATGCTGGTACATTAGAACGGAATTCAGTACGTTTTCTTTGTTACCTATATATTTAATTTATCATATTTGTTGTTTTTCAGAAATAAAAAAGCGCCGGTTCAGAGTTGCAGATACTCTTTGCTTCTCATATCTGCGCCGGCATGCATTATCAAAGGTGATCCATGAACTTGAAAAAAAAGGATTTATTTAAAACTCAGTGCTTTATTGATGGTGATTGGATAGATGCGACAACCAGCAGGGTTATTGAGGTGCATAACCCGGCAACAGGTGAACTGATAGGTTCGGTTCCTGCTCTGGGCAGGGAAGAGACGGCCCGGGCCATTGCTGCTGCCGATGCTGCCTGGCCGGCCTGGCGGGCGATGACCGCCCATGAACGGTCCCGCATAATCCGGCACTGGTATGATCTTATTGTTGAGCACCAGGATGACCTGGCCATGATTATGACCATGGAGCAGGGCAAGCCGCTTGCCGAGTCCCGGGGAGAAGTTCTGTACGGGGCCAGCTTTGTCGAATGGTTCGCCGAGGAGGCCAAACGGGTGTACGGAGATACTATCCCCATGGGCCAGGCAGGTAAGCGTATAGTGGTCATCAAGCAGCCGGTCGGCGTATGTGCAGCCATTACGCCCTGGAATTTTCCATCCGCCATGATCACCCGCAAGGCGGCGCCGGCACTGGCTGCCGGCTGTCCGGTGGTGATTAAACCAGCCGGCCAGACACCGTTTTCCGCACTGGCCCTTGCACAACTTGCCGGGGAGGCCGGAATGCCACCGGGAGTGTTCAATGTCCTGACTGGACCGGCAAGTGAGATAGGCGGGGAGTTGACCTGTAATCCCATTGTCCGCAAACTCAGTTTTACCGGTTCCACAGCTGTCGGCAAGATGCTGATGCGCCAGTGTGCAGACACGGTGAAAAAAATTTCCCTGGAACTGGGCGGACATGCACCCTTTATCATCTTTGATGATGCAGACTTGGACGAGGCCGTTGAAGGTGCCGTTGCCTCCAAGTACCGAAACTCCGGTCAGACCTGTGTCTGCGCTAACCGTTTTATCGTTCAGCAGGGCATTTATGAGGCCTTTGCCGACAGGCTGATCAAGGCGGTCAGGGAACATCTCAAAGTGGGCAATGGTCTGGATGCTGGTGTCAACCAGGGCCCGCTCATTGATCTGAACGCGGTGATGAAGGTTGAACAGCAGATCCAGGATGCACTGGATAAAGGAGCCCGTCTTGGCTGCGGTGGCAGGCGGTCTGATCAGGGCGGTTTCTTTTTTGAGCCCACCATTCTGTTGGATGTAACCACAGACATGCTGATTGCCTACGAGGAAACATTCGGGCCGGTGGCCCCCCTGTTCTCCTTTACACATGAAGAGGAGGCGGTTGCCCTGGCAAATGATTCTCCCTACGGCCTGGCCTCATATTTTTACAGCCGTGATGTCGGCCGGGTCTGGCGGGTGGCGGAATCCCTTGAATACGGCATGGTGGGCATCAACACCGGCATCATGTCCACGGAAACAGCACCCTTTGGCGGCATCAAGGAATCCGGCATCGGCAGGGAAGGATCAAAATACGGAATCGATGAATACCTGGAAATGAAATACCTCTGTCTGGGTGGAATCGATGGATAGGGTAAGTGTGAAGGCAGCTGAGAATAACTTTACTTGGTTGGTTTGAGGACGTTTAGTGGTTGATCAACAGCATGAAAATTCTGTAAGCGTCACGGTGCTCCTGCCTGCGTATAATGAAGAGCAAAGCATCAGTGCCACTCTTAGAAAGATAAAAGATCTTCACCCAGATTTTGAAATTCTGGTCATTGATGACGGTTCAACAGACAATACCATGCAGGTGGCAATGGATGCCGGGGCAAATGTCTGGCCCCATCCCTATAATATTGGTAATGGTGCGGCGGTAAAAACCGGCTTACGTATGGCAAGCGGTGAATGGATCATCATGATGGATGCCGACGGTCAGCATGATCCAGCTGATATTGCCCGGTTGCTTGAGCACAAAGAGGCATATGATATGGTTGTCGGTGCCCGGGGGAAAGGATCGTCAACAGTCCTGCACAGGGATTTTGCCAACTGGCTCTACAACAGGCTGGCCTCCTATGTAACCAAGTTTCGGGTGGAAGATCTTACCTCCGGTTTCAGGGTCGTCCGTGCCTCCGTGGTTCGCGATTTTATCTATCTCCTGCCAAACACCTTTTCTTACCCGACAACTCTTACCATGAGCTACCTGCGCAGTGGTAGAAGTGTCAAATATGTTCCTATTCAGACAGCGGCAAGGAAAGGGAAGAGCAAGATAAAACTAATGAGTGACGGCACCAGATTTTTCCTTATCATCATCAAGATTGCTACCCTGTTTTCACCTTTTCGAATTTTTTTACCCTTGAGTTTTTTCTTTTTCAGCGTTGGTTTTGCTTATTATCTGTATACTTTTCTTACGTTGGGACGCTTTACCAATATGTCCGCACTTCTGTTCAATTCGTCAATCATTATGTTTATGATGGGCCTTATTTCCGAGCAGATCTCCCAGATGCGGTATGATCGTGTTAAATGATGATCGTTACCCTGAGTGTCAGGGCAGGTAAAACCCATGAAGCCAAGACTTCTTGTTCTGACTTCGACCTTCCCGCGCTGGCAAGACGATACTGATCCCCCTTTTGTCTTTAACTTAGCAAAAAGGCTGACAGAACATTATGATGTCATTGTTCATGCCCCTCATTTTCCCGGAGCTGACAGACAAGAAATAATTGATGGTATCCAGGTCCATCGTTTTCGTTATTTCATAAAACCTTTTGAAAAGCTTGCCGGTTCAACGGGGATCCTTCCTACCTTACGCCACAACAGACTCTACTTAGGGGTTGTTCCTTTTTTCCTGATTGCTCAGTTCTTTTCACTGCTTCTTCTTGTCCGTAAAATTCGTCCTGATGTTATTCATGCCCACTGGCTGATCCCGCAGGGGTTTTTTGCTGTCCCGGTAAAGATGCTTTTCAGGATCCCGGTTGTTGTGACCGCCCATGGTGCGGATGTTTTTGGATTACAGCATAACTTGTTAAAATATATAAAACAATTTATTATAACTCGTGCAGATAATGTTACGGTTGTGAGTAAGGCTTTGCAAAGTACACTTGCTGAAATAGTTCCTCCTGGTATTGCTCTCCAGATAATTCCCATGGGCGTAGATTCTGAGATATTTGTCCCGACCGCAAAAGATGCTGCAGTCAGGGAAAAGTATGGGATCGATGATTTATTTTTGCTGTATGTCGGCCGTCTTACGGAAAAAAAGGGGGTTGGCTATCTGATTGAGGCTATGCCGTTAATTTTGAAGAGTTATCCCCATACCAAACTGATGATAATAGGCAGGGGAGAGCTGGATAAGCAGTTGCAGGAGCAGGTTGAAACTCTTGCTCTGGAAAAACATATCCATTGTATCGGCAGTGTTCCTAATTCAGCCCTGCCTGCCTTTTATGCCACTGCAGATATTTTTATTGGTCCTTCAATCAAGGCCGAGGGAGGCGATGCAGAAGGCTTCGGGCTCACCTTTGTCGAAGCTGCCATGTCCGGATGCCTTGTCATTGCCACCAGGACCGGAGGGCTGGAGGATATTATTCAGGAAAATGAAACCGGATTATTTGCGCCGGAAAAGGATCATGCGGCTTTGGCTGAAAAAATTATTTATGCCTTTGAACACCCGGAACAAATTGAAAAGTTGAAAATAGCCGGCAGGAATAGGTGCATTGAAAAATATGACTGGGCGGTTATCACTGAACAGTACAAAAAAATTTTGGACAAACTTGTCACAATCAATCAGACGGCTG
>CAZKBZ010000001.1:137870-141760 GCA_964551175.1 uncultured Desulfobulbus sp. | reverse complement strand
CCCGGAACCCGAAACCTGAAGCTCAAAACCATCCTATACCTGATTTTCCATAAAAAAACCTTGCAAAAGATGTTGACAGTGCGCATTGTTTGGTGTACCTAAAACACAATTTTTCAAGAGGAACAACGTGACCAGAAACCATTCTGATATATCCTGTCACTGCCTGCACGGCAACGGCAAAAACTGCAAATTAAAAAGGGTACAGTGTCCTCCGAATACACGTCCTCTGTCGGAAAGCTGTGGACGGGGCAGGGTAAAAATCTGCAAGATCAGCGGTAACCGGAGAGAGTGCGCCAGGATGGCAAACCTTGGTGTTTTGCCCGGCTCTGAGATGGAACTTCTCTGTCCCGGCCGTGGTCGTGGCCGGAGGTGCATGGTTAAGGTTAACGGCTCCACTCTCAGTCTTGATGAACTGACTGCTGATAATATTTTCGTAACCCCTGTGTAAAACCTCTCTTTTTTTGCCAATAGATTTAGGTGCGCCTAACATATAGGCGGCCTTTTAATCTAAGGAGATATTCATATGCAGAACCTGATTGTAGCTCTTATCATTTTAGGAGCTCTTTATTACGTCGGCAAAAGACTGTTCAACGCATTACGGCCCGGTGCATCATCCTGCGGCTGCGGCTGTTCCGGGTGCAGTAATACAGGATGCAGTTCTCTGCAGACAGAAAAAATTAGTGAGGACAACAAACAATGAACATGCGTCAGATGTGTTCCGGACAATCCGGCACCATTTCATCCATCAATATCGGCGGCAAGCTTGGACTTCGACTCAGGGAAATGGGACTTGTTCCGGGCGCAAACGTCACTGTTACCGGACGTGCCCCCCTGCACGATCCGATAAAACTGCGTCTTAACGGCCAGACACTCACCCTGCGCAATAACGAGGCTGATCATATAGAGCTGACAACTGTCGGGGGGAAAAGGTGAACGATCCAATACGTATTACTCTGGCCGGCAATCCCAATTCCGGCAAAACCACCCTGTTTAACTATCTCACCGGTGCCCGTCAGCATGTGGGCAACTATCCCGGCGTTACAGTCGACATCAAAAAAGGTACCCTGACCCATGACAACCAGCAGTTAAGTGTCGTTGACCTCCCTGGAACCTATTCGCTGACCGCCTATTCCGAGGAAGAGCTGGTTGCCCGTGATTACCTGGTCAACGAACAACCGGATGTCGTGGTTGATATTGTCGATGGTTCCAACCTGGAACGTAACCTGTACCTGACCTGCCAGTTCCTGGAACTCGGCGTCCCCCTGGTCATTGCCCTGAACATGGTTGATGTTGCTGAAAAACGGGGCATCAGCATCAATACTGAAAAACTGAGCAGACTGTTGGGGGTGCCTGTTATTCCCATCGTTGCCCGTTCCGGCAGGGGCGTGGATGAATTGCTTGATACCGTTATCACAGTCAGCCGTGAAAAAGAGCACCCCCCTACCCTGCTCCGCTATGGTCCGGATATCGACCAGGGCCTGCGTGAAATCGTGCCGCTCATTGAGCAGAACAAGCTCCTGACCAGCACCTATCCAGCCCGCTGGACCGGGCTGAAAATTCTGGAAAATGACGAGCAGATTCTGGACAAGGCCATGCGGGCGAATGGAGCTCTTACCCGGCAACTGGTCAAGCGCAGCGAAATCCTTACCCACCACCTCCAGAGCACGATTGATGCCTATCCGGAAGCGGTTATCGCTGATCATCGCTACGGCTTTATCAAGTCAATTCTCCGGCAGGGGGTCGTAACCAGAAGCTTTGACATGGACCGACTCTATGCCTCGGACCGGATAGATAAGGTCGTCACCAACAGAGTGCTGGGTCCCCTGATCATGGCAATGATTCTGTTTGGTCTGTACAGCTTTACCTTCAACTACTCCACCTTTCTTGTTGACTGGCTGAGTTCTTTTTTTGAATATATCAGCTCAATCGTGGAGACGACACTGCCCGACGGCCCGATCAAATCCATGCTTATATCCGGTGTAATCGACGGCGTCGGTGGAGTGCTTGGTTTTGTGCCCATTATCATGTTTATGTTTTTCGGCATTGCCGTGCTTGAAGACTCCGGTTACCTGGCCCGGGTTGCCTTTATGATGGACAGAATTTTCCATTTTTTCGGCCTGCACGGCTCCTCGGTCATGCCGTTTATCGTTTCCGGCGGCATAGCCGGCGGCTGCGCCGTACCTGGTGTCATGGCCACCAGGACGCTCCGTTCACCCAAGGAACGGATGGCTACCCTGCTTACAGTGCCATTCATGAACTGCGGTGCCAAGCTGCCCGTTCTTACCCTGCTCATAGGTGCCTTTTTTTCGGCCCACCAGGCACGCTACATGTTTCTGGCCACGGTTGCCGCCTGGCTTGTTGCCCTGCTTGCCGCAAAATTCCTGCGTATGACCGTGCTGAAAGGGGAATCCACTCCTTTTGTCATGGAACTGCCTCCCTACCGTTTTCCCACACTGCGTGGGCTGCTCATCCACACCTGGGAACGTACCTGGCAGTACATAAAAAAAGCGGGTACCGTTATCCTGGGTATTTCCATTCTGCTGTGGGCATTGATGACCTATCCCGGCCTGCCCGCTGACCAGACAGCTCAATTTGATGCCATGCGGCAGCAGGTATCCTCCGCCGGATCTTCGGACAACGCTGCAGAACTCCTGAAAATAAACGGTCTTGAAGCTGAAGCGGCATTACGTCATTCCATAGCCGGCCGCATCGGCATCGGGCTGGAATCGATCAGTCGTTATGCAGGCTTTGACTGGCGTACCAATATCGCCCTGGTGGGTGGATTTGCAGCCAAGGAAGTGATCGTCTCCACACTTGGTACGGCCTACTCGCTGGGCGAGGTGGATCCGGAAAATGCAACATCGCTCACTGATCGACTTACAAAGGACCCTCACTGGAACCCGGTGGTTGCCCTGTCCGTGCTTGCCTTTATCATGTTTTATGCACCCTGTTTTGTCACCGTGGTCGCCATTGCCAATGAAGCCGGTTCCTGGAAATGGGCTTTTTTCTCCATGGGCTTCAACACCCTGTTCGCATTATGTATATCTATAGCCATTTACCAGATCGGTACCCTGCTTGGCCTGGGTTGACAAAAAAACGAAACGATTTATTTTCAGCGATAACGGTACAGGAAAACTGTAATTCTTCACAGGATTTGCAACTATGCGGTATCATCCATATAAAACTTGTAATTACTCACAGGTGCTGCAGGGACCATGCGCGTTCTTGTCATAGAAGATGATGAAAAAATAGGATCCTTTATCCGTAAAGGATTGCGGGAAGCGGGCCTTACCGTTGACCTGGCTGATGACGGCGGCCTGGGCTTGAATCTGTTCCTGGACAACTGCTATGATGCCGCCGTGGTGGACCTCATGCTGCCCTCCGTGGATGGACTCACCATCATTGAAACCATCAGGAAGCGCGGCATCAGCACCCCGGTCCTTATCCTCAGCGCAAAACGGACCGTTGACGACCGAATCAGGGGATTGCAGCAGGGTGGCGATGATTACATGGTCAAGCCGTTTTCATTCGGCGAACTTCTTGCCCGCATCCAGGCCCTTATCCGCAGGGATTCCCGGGCCGTGGACACCCACAACCTGCGTGTCGCAGATCTGAATCTGGACCTGCTGTCCCGCGAGGTCACCCGCCAGGGACAGCACATCGACCTGCCGGCCAAAGAATTTGCCCTGCTGGAATATCTGGTCCGCAACCAGGGTCGTATCGTTTCCAAGACAGCTATCCTGGAAAATGTTTATGACTACAGTTTTGATCCCCAGACAAATGTGGTTGATGTACTGGTCTGCCGTCTTCGCAACAAGGTAGACAAGAATTTTGATCCCAAGCTGATCCACACCGTACGCGGAATGGGCTATGTCCTCAAAGAGGAGTAA
>CAZKBZ010000001.1:132044-137770 GCA_964551175.1 uncultured Desulfobulbus sp. | reverse complement strand
TTCTCCAGTTTTCCCTCGACCATCAACCTGGTGTGGCACGCCCTGCAACCCGGACGCACCAGAGGCCCCTGGACCGTTGCCGCCACCTCTCTTGCTGACGGCAACAATCTGCAGATCGGCATCGACAGCAGCCAAAGCCTGCATCTGCTGCAGAGCATAGGCTTGTATTTCCTGCAGTTGACCATTTTCTTGCTGCCCCTCTGCTGCATCCCTGCCTGGTTCACTGTCCGCAGATGCAGTGACACAATTCACCGTCTGACCAGGCAGATCAACAGCCTGAGTGATGACATCAACCGGGAACTGGAGATACATCAAGTAAAGGAGCCTGCGGAAAAAAACCTGCTTGAGGCAATCAATCGTCTGGTCACCCGTCACCAGCGCCTTACCAGGGAACTTCGGGAATCAATGGACAATGTAGCCCATGACCTGCGAACGCCCATGACCAGACTGCGGTCCATTGCAGAGTATGGCCTGCACAAGGGGGAAGATACTGGTCATCTCAGGGAAGCTCTGGCTGACTGTCTGGAAGAATCGGACCGGTTGCTCTCCATGCTCAACACCATGCTCAACGTGGCTGAGGCGGAGGCTGACACGCTCACACTTGATCTGCAGCCTGTTTCCCTGGCAGAGTCCATCAATGACGTGCTGGACCTCTACTCCATCATAGCTGAGGAACAGGGAGCAGCCATTCATTTCACCCCGGAAGCTGATCTGAAAATTCTGGCTGACCGGCAACGCATCAGCCAGGTCTGGGCAAACCTACTGGACAACGCGATCAAATACAATGGTACAAAAATCACCATTTCCACCTGCAGGCGGGATGATATGGCCGAGATCCGTATCCAGGACAACGGGATGGGGATCTCCAGCAGTGAAGTAAACCATATCTGGGACCGTCTATACCGGGGTGACCGCAGCCGGTCTAAGCCCGGCCTGGGACTGGGCCTTACCCTTGCCAGGGCCACAGTCAACAGTCATAACGGCACCATTACGGTCAGCAGCACACTCAACCAGGGCACGACCTTCACCCTGCTGCTTCCCCTCGCCTGAACCACCCTTAAGGTCATTCATCTCACAACCATCGCAGCTTCGCCCTGAAGCAAACTGACGCATAGCCAGTCAACCTCTTACATTACAACCTTGTAATCCTGCCGTAAGGTTCCGGCAAGGTTTACCGTTTATAGTACAGCCATACCAATACAAACTGTGCCTGATTCACATGAGGCTATCTTGAAAAATCTGATCTTTCAAGGCATCCAGAGGAGAATGCAGATGAACCAATCCCCCGACAACACTATTTCAGCAACCACGCCCATAGCGCAGGCCGGAGGTATGGAACACAGCTCCGTGCAGAAAATCAATGAGGCTGTGCAGAACAGTTCCACCTGGGTTGGGTTGCTCAAAGGTGAAATGGCGAAAAATATTGTCGGCCAGGAAATGCTTGTGGAACGACTGCTGGTCGGCCTCCTCACCGGCGGACATATCCTGCTGGAAGGGCTGCCCGGCCTGGCCAAGACCCTGGCAGTCAAAACACTGGCTGCAGCTGTATCAACTGATTTCCGCCGTATCCAGTTTACCCCTGACATGCTGCCGGCAGACATCATGGGTACAGAAATATACAACCCCAGGGACACCTCTTTTGAAGTAAAGCAGGGCCCGATTTTTTCTTCCATTATCCTGGCAGATGAGATTAACCGGGCCCCCTCCAAGGTCCAGTCAGCCCTGCTTGAGGCCATGCAGGAGAAACAGGTCACTATCGGAGAAACCAGTTTCAAACTGCCCGAGCTTTTCCTGGTGCTGGCCACCCAGAATCCCATTGAACAGGAGGGAACCTATCCTCTGCCCGAAGCCCAGGTCGACCGTTTCATGCTCAAGGTAGTGGTTGATTATCCCAGCCCGGAACAGGAACGGATGATCCTGGACATGGTGGATCATATTGATTCAACAATATGTGTTCAGCCGGTCATCTCACCAAGTGATATCCTGGCCGCCCGCAGAGTTGTTGACTCCATCTATCTTGACGACCGGATCAAAGATTATATCGTGGCGCTTGTCTATGCCACCCGCAATCCGGCAGAGCATGGCCTGGACATGCAAGACTTCATTGAAACCGGCGCCTCACCCCGGGCAACCATCAACCTGAAGGTTGCCGCCCGTGCCCTTGCCTATTTAAACGGACGAGGGTACGTGATTCCCGATGACATCAAAAGCTGTGCCCTGGATGTAATGCGGCACCGGATACGAATCAGTTACGAGGCTGAGGCAGAGGGTATTTCCAGTGAAGATATTATCCGTAAACTTCTGGACACCGTACCGGTGCCGTGAATTCAGAATGCAGAAACCAGAGGAACAGCCGTTGGAACCGGTCAGCCGGAATTTACCTGTTAAATTCTTCGTGTAGTTTGTCTACATCATTGTGAAAATTCTGCAGCGGGCACGGAACACATTGAGTTTCCCCCTCCTTTTCTCTCTGCACTCCGTGTCCTCTGTGGTTTTTTCATATTCGTAACTGTACTGTTGGCAGATTAATGGAAAAAACAATCACCAGGAAAATCCTGAAAAAAGTACGCCAGATAGAGGTGCGTACCCGGCGCATGGTGGATGACACCCTGGCGGGCAGCTACCACTCCGTGTTCAAGGGACGGGGCATGAATTTTGACGAGGTGCGTGAGTATGTGCCGGGTGATGAAATCCGTACCATTGACTGGAACGTCACTGCCAGAACCGGGGTTCCACATATCAAGAAGTTCACCGAAGAACGGGAACTGACCATTATCCTGATGATCGACATCAGCAGTTCAGGTGATTTTGGCTCAACCAGTCAATCAAAGCGGGAAATGATGGCGGAACTGGGCTCGGTGCTGGCCTTTTCCGCGGTGCGCAACAATGACAAGGTTGGGCTTATCCTGTTTTCCGATTTTGTTGAGCTCTTTATCCCGCCTGCCAAGGGCCGCAGTCATATTCTTCGTGTTATCAGGGAAATACTCTTTTTTCAGTCCCGGGGCAAGGGAACCGATATTGGTGAGGCTCTGGATTTTGTCAACCGGGTATCAAAAAGAAAATGTGTCACCTTTCTGATATCTGATTTCTGCCTGCCCGGAGATTTTGAAGACTCCCTGGACCATATCCGGCCGAAATTACAGATTACCGGACAACGGCATGACCTGATTGCCGTCATGGTAACAGATCCGAGAGAGCAACAACTGCCTGACGTGGGCTGGATCACCCTGGAAGATGCGGAAACAGGCGAGCAGATAATCATCAACACAGCCGACAGCTGGACGCGCCAGGCATACCTGAACCTTGCCGAGGACCGGTTACAGCTTTTTACCCGAACCACACGCAGTGCAGGTATTGACCTGCTGAAACTGTCAACGGATGAACCATATCTTTTCCCGTTAATTCGTTTTTTCAGCAGTCGGAGAAGGAGGATTGGAAGGTGATACGTGTCTCCTGTATGCTGGTACTGCTTGGTGTTCTTTCGCTCGCAGGACCTTTGGGCTTTCTTGGGGCCGAACAGCTGACAGCACCTCTCTCTGCAACCACCCGGTTGCCGGATCCTTCTGCAGCTCAAGCCGACACCCCAGGTCCGGATGCTCTGTATGACATCAAGGGGCCTGTGCCGATTCCTGATTCCTACAGGACCATCCTTATCACTGTGCTGGCCCTGCTGACAGCTTTCCTCCTTGCTGTTCTCATTTTTTTTCTGTGGAAACGGTCCAGAAGGCAGCGGGCTGTCCTGGCCCACGAAACTGCCCTGCTGAAACTCTCAGAAGCCCAAAAGCTCATTGATGCACGTGAGGTTGATTCCTTTGTCACCCTGATCGACCAAACCCTGCGCAGTTATATTGAAGATCGCTTTGCAATATCGGCCCAAAGGCAGACCAGTCGTGAATTCATCTCCGGGCTGACCACGGGAAAAGGTTCCCTACCGGAACTGTTGACAGAACATTCGGAAAACCTGCAGACATGGCTGGCACACTGCGACATGGTAAAATTTGCCAGAGGTACGCTGACACGACAAACCATGAATGAAATGCTTGCCAACCTGCATACCTTTATCCATGCAACACGGATGGAGGCTGAAAAATAACTCATGGACAGCCTTCGCTTTGTACATCCGGAACTGCTCTGGCTGCTGCTTCTGCTGCCGGTTGTTGCCGTCCTGCGCGGCAGGCGGGGACCGGCGCCGGCGGTTATCTTTTCTTCCGTTTCTGTTGCCAGGTCCATTGCCGTTAACCGGAAGGCCATGCCGGGCAGGCTGCTGGGGATTCTGAGGCTTACAGCCATCGGCCTTATAATCATCTCCATGGCCCGCCCCCAGTGGGGAAATACCACTACCGAGGTTGAGGCATCCGGTATTGATATTCTGCTGGCCGTTGATATTTCAGGCTCCATGGAGGCAAGGGACTTTACCCTGCAGGGAAAATCAGCCAGTCGGCTGGATGTTGTCAATTCCGTGGTGGCAAAATTCATCAAAGAACGTCCCAATGACCGCATCGGTCTGGTTGCCTTTGCCGGCAGACCCTACCTGGTCTGTCCGCTGACCCTGGACCATGACTGGCTGCTGCAGCGGCTTGAATCTCTGAAGACAGGCATGGTTGAAGACGGGACCGCCATTGGATCCGCCATTGCCTCCGGGGTCAACCGTTTGCGGGACAGGGATGCGAAATCACGCATCCAGATCCTGCTCACCGACGGTATGAACAATGCGGGCAAGGTCTCTCCTCTTACCGCTGCCGAAGCTGCAGAAACCCTTGGTATCAAGGTGTATACCATCGGGGCCGGAACCCGGGGTGAAGCACCCATGCCGGTCCAGGACCAGTTCGGGCGCAAACGCCTTATGCGTGTAAGAGTTGACATTGACGAAGAAACGCTTGGCAGGGTTGCCGAGATAACCGGGGCTGCATATTTCCGGGCAACCGACACCCGCTCGCTTGAAAAAATCTATGGAGAAATTAACACCATGGAGGCAACTACGCGAAAAATAAAACATTTTTCCAGGTATCGCGAGCTGTTTTCATGGCTGGTGCTGGCAGCCCTGGTTCTGCTTGCAACAGAGTTGTTTGTCTCCCGAAGACGTCTGCCATGAACCATAACCTGACACCAGACTACTGACACCATATGGTACACTTTGCCCAACCTCTCTGGCTGGCTGCCGGACTGATGGCCTGCCTTGCCGCCGCTTTTTTCATCCGCTCCAATATAGAGCGGAGAAAAAAAGAACTGCAGCAGTTCGCCTCCCCGCACCTGCTGGCAAACCTGACCCGTAATGTTTCTCTTTCACGGCGACGGCTGAAAAACATTCTGCTGGTACTGGCACTGGCCTGCCTGTTTACAGGGCTTGCCCGTCCTCAGTATGGAAACAGATGGGTGGAAGTAAAACGCAAAGGAATTGATATCCTGATCGGAGTCGATGTGTCAAAATCCATGCTGGTTCGCGATATCAGTCCCGACCGTCTTGAGCGGGCAAAACTTTCCATCAGGGATTTTGTCGGCAGACTTGAAGGTGACCGGGTCGGCCTGCTGCCCTTTGCCGGTACGGCCTTTCTCATGTGTCCGCTGACCACGGATTACGATGCCTTTAATGCATCACTGGATGCCCTTGATGTAAACACTATCCCCAAAGGAGGTACCGACATCGGCGCTGCCATTCGCCAGGCGGGTGAAGTTCTTGCCAACGAGGCGAATCATAAGATCTTTATTCTGGTCACCGATGGCGAAGA
>CAZKBZ010000001.1:122510-131944 GCA_964551175.1 uncultured Desulfobulbus sp. | reverse complement strand
GAGCGCTTTCCCTGGCCACTGGCTGCTGCAGTGCTGCTGCTGGTCTCGGATTTTCTGATCACCGGCCGCAAAAGCAGTTGGGCCCTGCGATTGCCTTTTGTCAAGACTGCAGGTCGTCGAAAAAAACAGCAGGCTGCTGCCCTGGCACTGCTCCTGATATCTGCAGCCTGGTCTTCACAGCTGCGGGCATCAGAAGGTGAAGAGTTTTTCGAAGCTGGACAGTATGACCAGGCCGGCCGGTTCTACCAGAAGGCTTTACAGAAAAAACCGGAAGATCCGGTCCTTCATTTTAATCTGGCTGATTCCGCGTACAGACAAAATGATTATGAACATGCTGTAGCTGAATTCAATAAAGCTCTGAAAACCGACGACCTCAGCCTGCAGGCCGACAGTTATTATAACCGGGGAAACGCCCTCTATTACCTGGGTGTCGGTACGGAAAAAACAGATACCGAACATACAGTAAAGCTCTGGCAGCAGGCCATGGAATCGTTCCAGGCCTCGCTTGCTCTTAAGCCCGATGATAAAAAAGCTGCTCATAACCTTGAAGTTGTACGAAAAAAACTTGAGCAGTTAACAAAGCAGCAAAAGAAAAATCAGGAGCAGCAGAAGGACAGTAAGGATAAACAAGACAGGCAGAAACAGGGCAATCAGAAAGAAAATCAAAAAAATTCTGACAACAGCAACAACAGCGACCAGGAGCAGCAACAAATTGATAATTCGTCTTCAGAAAACAGTGATGAGCAGAACAGACCGCAACAGAATGGAGACTACAGGGAACAGCCGGATCCCGGGCGGGAAGATAATGGAGACAACAACCAGGGAAAGAATAAAGAACAACTGAAACAGGAAAATGAAGATACAGCTGACGAACAGAGGGAAAACAATCAGGAAACAGGGGTTGAAAAGAAACAGCAGCAACCGGCCGCAGGCAACTCATCAGGAGGGCAGAAAGAGATGAGCAGGCAGGATATGGAGCGCAGGCAGCAGGGAAAAATGACGAGGGAAGAGGCAACAAATCTGCTCAACAGTTTGAAAGGCGAGCAGGGTGAACTTAATTTTATTCCCCAGGGATCCGATCTCCCGGACAGCGAGACAAGAGACTGGTAATGCATTACTTTCAATACCTGAACAGAATCCTTTTTATTGGAGGTTTGTTGCCGATAGTTGCCCTGCTGGTGCAGATTCCGACAGTCACTGTGGCACAGGGTGCAGATGTTGCCGTCAAGGCGGAACTCAGACCAGTGGAATTCGCTTTGGATCAGTCGTCCCTGCTTACAATTACTGTCAGCGGAGCACGCTCGGCCAAACCGGAAATACCTGCAGGCGACGGGCTCCGGTTTGTGTATCGAGGACAACAGAGCCAGACGCAGTGGATCAACGGCAAGACATCCTCCTCCATTTCCTTTTCCTTCATGGTCCAGGCTAAAAAGGAAGGTGTCCATACCATTAAACCGGTCAAGGTGATTGTTGACAATAAAACTTATACAAGCCAAGCCCTGTCCTGTACTGTCCTGCCGCCGCATTCTCCCGGTGCACCCTCAATGGGAAAGCAGAACACACAACCCCATAAGCCCGGTGGACCATCTGCCCGACTGCGCTCCGGAGAAGCGGACAAGATCGGTTACATGCGTATTTATCCTGAAAAAGATACAATATACCCGGGAGAGCTGGTCCCCTTCACTATTAAGGCATATTTCCGGCAGGGGCTGCGGGTGACTCTCAAGTCCGCACCGCGTTTTATCGGCGAAAACTTCATGCTTCAGTCCATTGATGACAAACCACAGCAGCAAGAAGAACTTGTCAACAACAAGTCCTACATTGTCCTGACCTGGCAGGGAGCCCTGTCTGCTGTTAAAAAAGGAACGTTTCCCCTGGAAGTGGAGATGGACGTCGAACTGCTGGTGCGGACTCAAGCGCGACGTCAAAATAATCCCTTTGGCTCACCTTTTTTTAATGATCCTTTTTTTGACGATTTCTTTGCCCACTATTCCCGACGGGAAGTCAAGGTTGCCAGTCCGAAAAAATCCATCACGATCATAGATCTGCCCGCAGCAAATCGTCCCGATGATTTTCAGGGTGCAATCGGTACCTTCAGCCTGGCCGTTGCAGCAACCCCTCTGGATGGCAAGGAGGGTGATCCCATTACCCTGAAGATGATGATCTCAGGAACCGGCAATTTTGATACCGTACAGACCCCGCAGCTGACCGACAACAAAGGATGGAAAACGTATCCGGCAACAGAAAGCTTTGAGCAGCACAAGCCGGGCAGCGGTAAAAAAACCTTTGAACAGGCCATTGTTCCGACATCTGCCGGCCTGACAATCATTCCTCCGGTCAGGTTTTCCTATTTTGATCCCGATATCGGGGAATATGTCAGCCTGACAAGTGATCCCATCCCGATACGGTTAAAAAAACCGGCCGGTGGGACAACTTCTGGTGGCAGACAGCAGGTCAGCGACCGGCAACCGGCTACTCCGGAACCTTCGGCTGAATCGGATACCATGCACCTTGCTCCGCTTCATACGGACCCGGGCAGGATGGTTCAAGCTATCACACCTCTGTATAAAAAAAGTTGGTTTATGCTGATGATCGCTGCAGCCTGTCTCTGTCTGACTGCAGCCATGCTGCTCCATGTGCGCAGGAAAAGGCTGCAGGCCGACCCGTCCATCCTGCTGCACAAACAGGTCAGCAGGCAGCTCAACAACCACTTTCAAGAAATGGATCGAGCAATCGGTTCCCGTGATCAGGACAGCTTCTGCAATCATTGCCGGGCTGCAATCCAGGAACGGCTGGGAGAAATCTGGGGACTTGAACCCCGGGCAATCACCCTGGCTGACCTGCAGCAACGACTTGTATCAAATGCGCGACTGCTTGACATCTTCAGCCGGATCGAACATGGCGCTTATTCGGGCAACAGGCTTGACCAGGCCGACATGAAAAAAATGATGCGGATTACCCAAGAAGAACTGAACAGACTGCGATGAAAAATAATCTTTTGCTCATCTTCTGCCTGACTCTCCTTTTTTCAGCAACAGTACAGGCTGCTGCCGGCAGAGCAGACAACCTGTTTGAGCAGGCAAACATTGCCTACACACGTGGTGATTACCGGCAGGCCATCAACTTATACCTGAAAATCGCGGGAAAAAAAGGGGTCTCCTCCTCTCTGCTCTATAACCTGGCAAACAGTTTCGCTGCCACAGGACAGGTGGGACAGGCAGTGCTCAACTATGAACGGGCATTGCGACTTTCCCCCGGCAATGCGGATATCCGGGCAAACCTGGGCCAGGTTCGAAAAGATGGAGGCCTGTACCGTGATAACCTGCCCCTGTACGACCGTATTGCCGAACTGCTGGCAGCCGACCAGTGGCTCATGCTGTCAGGTGGCTCTTTTCTGCTGCTGGCCATGGTCACACTTGGGGCAAACCTGTCAACAAAGAGAACTCACGGCGTAATCCGTTTGCTCATATTCAGTGGACTGCTGGTCAGTCTGGGCACATTGCCCATCTCCCTGTACAGGTATCAGACATGGAATGACGGCGTCGTGGTCGGCCGGGAGGCAAGACTGCTTATCTCGCCTTTCCCGGAGGCGGCCTCAACAGGAACGATCAGGCCGGGCAGACTGGTCAGGCCCGGGAAAAAACATGGAAACTATGTGCTGGTACAAGATGAAACCGGCCGCAGAGGATGGCTTGAACAAAGCAGCTTTAAACGGATAGCTGACCTACCGGAACAGCAGAAAGCGGGGTCAGCTTTTATTCATGAAGCAGTTCGATAATCTGCAAATTTCTCCAGCACTTCATCCATCTGCTCACTGTCCAGCAGTGACGGTTCACCGGTCTGCAGAACCTGGCAATAGACCCGGGCCAGATTTTCCACTTCAACGGCCAGACCCAGTACCTTTTCCAGGTTATCACCATAACAGACCATACCATGATGGGACATGAGACAGGCTGTACGGCCCTGCAGGGCTGCATTGACATAAGATGATAACTCCCTGCTGCCGAACAGTGCATAGGGTGCACAACGAATGGTGTCACCACCGGCCACTGCCACCATGTAATGAAAAGGAGGGATCTCCCTGTCCAGGCAGGCCAGGATTGTACACCATGGAGGATGGGCATGAAGAATTGCCTGTGCCTCAGGATAGGTTCTGTAAATATCCAGATGCAACCGCCACTCAGACGATGGTTTCCGTCTGCCCCGGACAGTTCCATCCATCTGCAGCCTAACAATATCTTCCGGACAACAGTGATCATAGGACAGGCCGGAAGGGGTAATCAGGATTCCATCATCATACCGTGCACTGATGTTTCCGGAAGTCCCCTGGTTCAGGCCGATATCATTCATGGTCCGACCAGTGGCGATAATGTCCCGGCGCATACGCAGCTGCATCATTTCCGGTACTCGGGAAACAGGGAAAGCAACCCCTGGCGGCTCGCCTCACAGACACCGCATTCTGTTATCAGTCCGGTTACCAGCCGGGCCGGAGTAATATCAAATGCCGGATTAACGGCCCGTGTCTGTTTGGGAGCAATGTTGACCAACCCCACAGTACCATCCGGATACCGGCCGGAAACCTGCAGGACTTCATCTTCAGACCGCTCTTCAATGGGTATGGCTGCCCCTTCATCCAGAGTCCAATCAATGGTCGAGGACGGCAGTGCTACATAAAAGGGAATATTGTTGTCAGCCGCTGCAAGTGCTTTCAGGTAAGTCCCGATTTTGTTGCAGACATCACCGTTGGCGGCCGTCCGGTCCGTACCGACAATGCAGAGATCTACTTCTTCCTGCTGCATGAGATGGCCGCCACCATTATCCACAATCAGGTGATGATCTATTCCTGCTGCTGCAAGCTCCCAGGCGGTCAGATGGGCACCCTGGTTACGGGGACGGGTTTCATCGACCCAGACGTGGATGGGAATACCGGCCTCATGGGCCTTGTAGACCGGGGAAAGAGCGGTGCCCCAGTCGACAGTGGCCAGCCAGCCCGCATTGCAATGGGTCAGGATGTTGACGGGCTGATCCTTATTTTCATAATATTTTTTTATAAGCTCCAGACCATGTACTCCCAGAGATTCATTGACCTGAACATCCTCATCACAGATAGCCTCGGCCTCCCGGTAGGCTGCAACGAGCCGTTCCTCCGGGGGCAGAGGTGTCAGCACAACCCGCATCCGTTCCACTGCCCAGCGCAGGTTAACAGCCGTAGGCCGTGCCTGGATAAGACGTGAGCAGACCGAAGCCAGCATGGAGTCTGAACAGTCTTCAGCCAGGCCCAGGCATACTCCGTAGGCAGCAGTCGCTCCGATAAGCGGTGCACCGCGAACCAGCATTTCACTGATCGCATGGACAGCATCAGCCGCTGTTGCCAGGCTCACCGTTTCAAATCCATGGGGCAATCTGGTCTGATCGATTATAATGACCCGGCGGCCGTCATCATCCAGCCAGATGGAACGGTATGGTTTACCGTTAACTTTCATGTCGATTACTCGTAACTGGTCACAGGGTTGCTAACCACTTTGTTTCATTTACCCAGAAATTGTAAATGATCTCAGGTGCTCAGAATTTGTGCTGTTATGACTGTTTGCTATAGCCCACTATGCGGGCAGTTGCAACAGTGCATAGGCGGGGTGCCTGTGATTACTTACGATTACTCGGTGTCCGGGTGAGGTATCAATTCCGGGGTCCAGAAAATTACACCACGTTCAACAGCCTCGTTCCAGAACGATTCGCCATCCCACTCCCTGACCTGGTCATAATAACCTGCATGCATGACCTTCAGGGTTATCTTGGTTTCTTCCGCCTCATCCTCAGTAAGCTGACGGACTCCACGGATCGGCGTATGGCCGAGATAAATCCAGTCTGCAGAATTCGGACGCTCAGGACCGCTGACATTGAGCACCACATGGGAACCTTCCGGCTCAGAATTGATCTTGAACTGAACGGTCTGGACCTTGGAAGAACAACCGGATACAACAACGGCTGCCAGGAACAACACCAGCAGCAAACCTGTCTGCTGACGGAAAACTGATATTCTTGCACGGAAATTCATGGTTACTTCCTCTTTTTCAGTTCAACAGTTATGGGTTGCGGTTCTGCAGCTGCCGCTTCGCGGGTTTCATGACGTGTGTTTACCCAGAACGACGTTATTTCATTCTGATAACCTTTTTTCGTGATCTCCACGGTCACATATTCCGGTTTTGCATCTTTTCCTTCCCAGGTAACCAGTATCGGCGTCATTCCCAGGTTGGCATCATCCTTCAGGTTTACCACTTCAGCTCCCTGGGGCATGGTGATGAATTTTACCGCACCGTAGGTCTTGGTATTGCCGCAACCCGTCAACAGAAACACACCACCCAGGGCAAGCAGATACATTGCCCATATTATCCATTGTCTACTTCCCAACATACATACCTCACTGATGATTTTTCGGAATTATCCACAGGCTGAACGCCGGCGGACATGGGTACGAATTCCACCTGCCCGATTACAGATTCAGACCTGAATCAGTCAAGTGAATTTCAGTCCAACCTTATGTACCTGTTACTACCTGCCAAGGCAAGAGAAAACAAGGTGCATACTCTCAAAAGAGCCATTGCCTTGCAATTATCATGAAAACAGGCTCTGTACTCATTACTCTGCCATCTCCGGCTTGAATAAATATGGTAAATCTCGTATTCTGTTGCAACTGGTATTATTTATTCCCCCTGTAGAAAATCCGTACCTGTAACGACCGATTCAGACCCCGGAGTATTATCTTGAAAACTTTTTTCTCACTGATATCCCTGCCCTTTCGCTGGACCTGGAAATTCCTGACCATTGGTGCCGCCATTGTCAGCAGTCTCCTGCTGCTCTCCTTCATTATCATGATCCTGGTTATGCTCCTCTACCATCCGAAAACCGAAGTACCGAATGGTGCAGCTCTGGTTCTTGCACCCAGGGGCAAAATCGTTGAAAAAAAATCTGCCCTTGATCCCATGACACGGGTGATAAACAATATGGCCGGCGTACCGCTGCACGAGGAACTGCAGCTCCAGGATATTATTGACACTATCCGGGCGGCCGCAGTCGATGACCGCATCAAGCTGCTGCTGGTTATACCGGATCACCTTAAACAGGCCAGCCTGAACCAGATACGGGACATCGGCAGGGTAATTGACGAGTTCAGGGACAGCGGCAAGGCTGTTATCGCCTTTGGCGATAACCTGAGCCAGGGACAGTACTATCTTGCATCCTGGGCCGATGAAATCTATCTCAACCCCATGGGTGCGGTCAACCTGACCGGTTTTGGTGTCTTTCGCCTCTACATGCGTGACCTGCTGGACAAACTTGACGTTACTTTTCATATATTCAAAGTCGGAACCTTTAAATCCGCACTGGAACCTTTTATCCGCAACAACATGTCGCCTGAAGCCAAAGAGGCAAATCAGAAATGGCTGTCCAACCTGTGGAATCTGTACTGCAATGATATTGCAGACCACAGGGAAATCCCGCCCCGGGCAATCAACAATGCAGTCAACAGGCTGGCGGACAATATGCGGGCAGCAGGCGGGGACACCGGACAGATGGCCATGAACAACGGGCTGGTTGACGGATTGAAGACACGGGACCAGATAAGAGAATACCTGGAAACTCTGGTGGGCAGCAATCAAAAAGGCTCCAGTTTCAAACAGATCAGTATCAGCGACTATCTTACAACCATAACACCATCGTTTACATCTCCGCCAGACGAGGAAGGCAGGGTCGGCATCATCGTTGCCCAGGGAAATATTGTGTATGGTGAATCAAAAGTCGGCCAGATCGGTTCTGATTCACTCAACAAACAGATTCGCAGAGCACGAAAAGACAGCCGCATAAAAGCGCTTGTCCTGCGTGTTGACAGCGGTGGGGGCAGCGCTTTTGCCTCGGAACTGATTCGCCGGGAACTGCTTCTCACCCGACAGGCGGGCAAACCCGTCGTTATCTCCATGGGATCAATGGCGGCCTCCGGTGCCTACTGGATTTCGGCTGATGCCGATAAAATTATTGCCTCTCCCACCACGCTCACCGGCTCCATAGGTATTTTCGGGGCGTTGCCCACTTTTGACAAAACTCTGGCTAAGGCAGGTGTTTTCAACGATGGAACCGGGACCACCAGGCTGGCAGGAGTCGGTGACCCGACAAGATCGCTGCCTGAAGACTTCAGCAGAGCCATGCAACTGGGAGTGGAACGCGGTTACCATCGATTTGTCGATATCGTTGCCAGGGGACGAAACATGGATCCTGCCCGGGTAGAACAGATTGCCGAGGGCAGGGTCTGGGATGGAGCCACTGCCCTTGAACTGGGTCTGGTTGACCAGCTGGGTACCCTGGAAGACGCTGTAACAGCTGCCGCCGAGTTGGCCGGACTGGAGACAGACAGCGGAATTTACATTCGCGAGGCAGAAACCCCCGCAGAACTGCTTTTGAAAAGCATTGGCAGGGCAGATGCATTCCAGGCAGGGAGAAAATCTCCTCTATCTACTGTTGCCGATACATTTTTCCGGAGGTTTTCCGTGCAATATGATTTTCTGCTGGTCGACGATCCCCGGCATCTGTACAGTCACAGCCTGCTGCCCAAATCTGTGATTGCTTTTAGCTGGACTGAGCATTAAAAAAGATGTCTGCTCACAGGGCAGCGAATCTTACCGCCATCAACAAAACAAAAAGTATAAATCAACTTCAGGAGTCAGCATGCGTTATATATCTCTGTTCTCAGTTCTTCTGGCTGCAGTTCTGGTTACCTCTGTTCAGAGCAGGGCGGCAGATCCCATGATCATTTCGGGCAATCCGGACGGACCTCCCGTTTCCTGGGAGAAAAGAGGTAAACTCCTGGGCGTGGGCCCGGAAGTGGCGGCAAAGATCATGACCGAGCTCAAGGTTCCATATGTCATACGGACTGAAGGCAGCTGGCAGGAAGTCCAGGACAAGGCCAGAAGCGGTGCTGTAGATATGATTGTATCGGCTTACGAGAATAAGGAGCGGCGGAGCTATATGGACTATACTGTCCCTTACCTTGAAAGCCCGGTGGTTATTGTGGTGAAAAAAGATGACCAGTTTCCCTATGCTTCCTGGGACTCCCTTGTCGGCAAAAAAGGTGTAGCCCATACCGGAGAGAGTTTTGGAGAAAAATTTGATACCTTTATCAAAACAAAGCTGAACGTCAGCTATCTTCCCTATGAACGCGCCTTTCAGATGCTTGCTGAAGATACGGCTGACTATCTGATCATCGACCTCTTTCCGGCAATTATCTACGCCAAACTCCTTAACGCTGAAGATAAGATTGATTTTTTGGATAAACCGGTCTCTATCCAGCATTTCCACATGACCATTTCTAAAAAATCTCCCTATTTCAACCTGCTGCCGGAGATCAACACAAAAATCACCGAGTTAAAAAAACAGAAATATTTCAA
>CAZKBZ010000001.1:99643-122410 GCA_964551175.1 uncultured Desulfobulbus sp. | reverse complement strand
CATGGCTTTTCAAGACACCTTTTCTCTGCTCTGGCATCAGCTTGGCTGGCCCCTGCTCCGACTGCTGATCTTCATATCCATCGGCCTGCTGGTTGCCGGATTTATCGAAGCTCTGAACTGGACCAGGAAGATGGCGGTAGTGGCAAGACCGCTGACCCGTTTCGGGCACCTCTCTCCCATTACCGGAGCGTCTTTTTCCATGGCCTTTTTTTCCGGAGTGGCTGCAAATACCATGCTGGCAGAGGCCTATGAAAAAAAAGAGATCAGTAAAAAAGAGCTGGTGCTTGCCAACCTGTTCAACAGCCTGCCCACCTACTTCCTGCACCTGCCCACCACCTTTTTCATTACCGCTCCCCTGATCAAAGGAGCAGCTGTAATTTATATCGGACTGACTCTTGGTGCCGCAATCCTGCGCACCCTGGCCATTACCGTGCTGAGTCATTTCCTGCTTGCAGAAAATAATTCCGGCAACGGACAGCAGCAGAAAACCACTGAAGCCAATACGCTGAAAACGGCCTGGCAACGGACCATGAAGCGATTTAAACTGAGAATCCGTAAAATTATCCGCTTCACGGTTCCCATTTATATCCTGTTCTTCTTCCTTGCCCGGGCCGGAATGTTTGCCATGCTGGAAAACTTCATGGCCGCTCACCTCTCCTTTCTCTCCTGGCTCTCCCCAAAGGCCCTGTCCATCATCGCCCTGCAGGTAGCTGCTGAATTTACAGCAGGACTGGCAGCAGCCGGCGCCCTGCTCCAGGATGGAAGCATGGACTACAAGCAGGTGGTGCTGGCGCTGCTGGTGGGTAATGTCCTCTCCTCTCCCATTCGCGCCGTACGACACCAGTTCCCTTACTATGCCGGCATCTTTAAACCACGCCTGGCCATGCAGCTGATTGCGTTCAGCCAGAGTTTCCGGACCATCTCCATTGCCGTGGTGGCACTCTTCTACTATCTGGCGACGACCTGATGGTGGTATACTATCAGGTTTGTTTTTTTCTTCCTCTTTTTAAGAACATATCGTATTATTAATGCAGGTTAACGGTTCACTACCGGCCAACAAAGCTTGTTCAGGTTACCCCGCTCACCCTTCAGGGTGCCATGAATAGTTTACACGGGCTCATCTGCCCCCTTGCTGAGGAATGTACCATGAAAAAAAAGGTTCTGGTTGCAATTGATGGTTCAGTGTACAGCTCAAACAGTGTTGACTACCTGATCCGTCTGTTCAAAAACGACCCGGATTTCAGTCTGCAGCTGCTCAGTGTGGTGTCCGCAGGCAGCACTGATCAGAACTGGATGCTGGATGTTGATCCCCTGCGTGGCGACACGCCTGCAGTCGAACTCCGCAAGGCAAAAGCCAGGCGATATCTGGAAGATGCCCGCGACCGACTCCTGCGAAACGGATTTACTGAAGAGCAGGTCGAGTTCACTGTTGAATCGTATACCTCATCCATTGCGACCTCTATTCACCATCATGCCAACCAGGGCATCTATGACGGTCTGCTTATCGGTAGACGGGGAGTCGGCAGGGTCGGTGAGATGTTCATGGGCAGTGTTTCAGCAGACCTGATCACGAAATGTCATGAAGTACCGCTCTGGATAATTGACGGTGAAGTGACCTCCACCCGTTTCCTGCTGTCTGTGCATGCAACTCCGGAATCCCTCCTGGCGGCAGATCATCTCGCGTTTATCATGCAGCACAATCCGAAAATGCAGATCTTTCTCTACCATTCCAGCTCTGTTTTCGGTTCCACGCAGCCGGCGGAACCTCACCAGTTTCATGAGCAGTGGGGAGAAGATTGGTGCAACGAGCACCTGGATCTGGAAAATCACCTCTACCGGGCCCATGCCAGGATACTGGTAGACAATGGTGTAGATGAAAAACAGATATCAGAGATCCCGCCTCACAGGGATCTGGAGGCCAGTCACGACCTGTTGCGGCAGGCAAAGAAACACGGCTGCGGTACAATCGTCATCGGACGCAGAGGCCGACAGGTCGACAAAGGCCTGCTGGGAGGAGTCTCAGACAGAACAATGAAACAGGCCCAGAATATGGCTATCTGGCTGGTAGGATAATACCGGCTACTTTCCTCTCAACGGGACCGGCCGGCAGCTGCATATTCAATCATCTGGTCCGGCGTCACAATCGGGCCAACAGTTTCCCTCAAGACAACCAGGTCCTGCTTCCAGGTATTCAGGACCTTGAAAAAAGCATCAGGCATGCCTTCTTCTTGAGAAAACTCGGCAATGGACATTTCAATTCGTTTGAGCAGATTGTCTATATACAGCGAAAACTGCAAGGTATAGATCTCTTTTTTGTATTCTTTTTCAATGACCTCCCTGAACAGCATTTTCAAATCCCGGTAGCCGGGAATACGACCGATCGGTGTCCAGATTGTTTCGACCTTTCCCTGGTGCATCAGGGCCATGATCCGCATCCACACCTTGGTATCACGCTTTTCTCCAATAAGGCCGTCAGCTTCTCCCGGAGCAAGAATACCACGGCCGCTCTTGTGCAGCCAGTAGTTGACCTGGAACCCGGACGGAAGGTTTTCCGGTGCGATATCCGGGTTTTCACCAAAGGCAATATAATGTTTGATATACTGGGCCAGTGGGCCGGGAAAAAAAGCCTCATTGGCAAATGGAGATCTTTTTTCACTGCCGTCTGCACCGATCTCGGTGGCAGTTGTAGCCGAGCGTATGATGGCACCATGGACAACACTGCCCAGCCAGTCATGGGCCATGACAATGGTGGGCATGGTTGTGTAATCCCGGCCGCCGTAGAGCAGTCCACTCAACTTCACACCTTCCGGCTTTTCAACAGCAGAATCGTAATTTTCCAGAGCATCCAGCAGGATGGTGAAACGGGCATTTTTATGTGAGGCCGGCTTGCCGGATTCTGCTGTCCACTCTCCCTCGAAGTTACGTCCTTTTTCCGGCAGAGGCTCTCCCATGTCATTCCAGTATGGTTTACCGTTGCTCAACAGCAGATTTGAAAAGATGACCTCATTACCCTCTTCAGTCAGAACCTGCATGGTCTCCGGATCATCTTCCCGGTTCACTCCCTCTATGATTCCAAACATGCCCCGTTCCGGGTTCACCGCCCGCACCTCACCACTTGCAGAATCAATGAAAATTTTGGCCAGATCATCACCCACAAGGTGCGTTCCGGTCATGGCCGTACCTGTTTTTCCGCAGCCGGACGGATAGGCCCCGGCAAAATAGACCACATCGTCCTCCATTGCAAAGCCGGTTACAAACATATGCTCATCAAGTCGCCGCCCGAAATAATTGCGGATATCGTTCATGTTGGCGAAGCGGTGATTGATCTTTTTCGGAGCAATGGAGTTGCCGGCATACTGGTTGTTGCAACTGTATGAACAAAAATTCTCCACATCCATATAAATGCGCCTCTGGTCAAGATTTGCCGACACATTCGTATCGGTAAGCGCACCAGAACTGTGAAAGTTGATGAACATGTAGCCCTTATCAGCGACTTCCCTGGAAAAAGTTTCAGGATCCATCATTCTGTACAGCAGAAACTCACTGTGAATAACATAGTAAGAGTCTGTCATCTGCAATGTCGGATCAGCAACAGAACTGCCGACAGGCCCGCGGGAGATGAATGAAACAATCATCTCTTTGGACCTCATGATACCATCCATGATGGTAAGAACTTCCTCCCGTCCCACGGAGAGCTCCAGCTTCTTCTGCAACGAGCTGATTTCCGTATCAGCGTATGCCAGATACTTCGTATTAGCCGTATCCCTCCCCTGGTCACCGGGACCGTCAAAATGACAGGTATGGTTTTTGATGGCCAGCTGAAGTTCTTCAGCGAGCTCCAGGGCCTTACCGCGGATATAAGCCATATCTTCAACTGAACCTGTATTGATGAAAATTGAATCCGGTCTCATGCGGGTCGACCCGTTGTAAATCGGTTCCATCACTTCCCGGCTGCAATCCATCAGTTTCCTGCGATTGGGTTCATCCATCAGGCTGCCGAGATAAGTCCTCATCATCTCCGGCTGTGAGTTATCCTTATTAAGATTGTTTTGAGAATGAACAGTTGTTCCCTTATTATTTTGCATAACAGACCTTTATTTCATGATATGGGGAATAAACAAAGAGGTGACAGTTTGCTTAGGCAGAAAGAAAACCCGGTATATACCTCTCTTGAAAACCCTACTCTATGACACCTTTGACCACTAATCAATACAATACACACCGGAGCAGATTTGCTGATTGTTTTGCCTCTGCTCCAGAAAACTCCAGAAAACCATTCTACTCAGTAATCAAAGAACATTTCTCTTGAAATTCCAGAAATCCGGGTGCAGCATTGCAAGGAAAGGAATCAGTTCCAGGCGGCCGACCACCATATTGACGATAAAGATAATCTTGGTTGACACAGCCAATCCACCAAAACTTCCCATGGGCCCGATTTTACCAAATCCAGGACCGATATTGCCGATGGTTGCAGCCGTCCCCACCAGGCCGACTGCAGGATCACCCTCAATGATGGTCACGGCAAGAGCGGAACAGGTCATCAGAACAAGATAAAAGAGGAGAAAGCCGACAATCTGCTGCCGAATATCATCGGGCACGGTTTTCTGGTCGATTTTAATGGGCAGAATTGCCTGCGGGTGAATAATCTGGGTTATTTCACGTTTAAGGTACTTGAAACCAAACAGCACCCGTACCACCTTTACACCTCCGCCGGCAGAACCGGCACAGCCCCCAACCAGCATGACTGTAAACAACATTGTCTGGGCAGCAACACTCCAGAGAGCAAAATCTGCAGAGGAAAAACCGGCCGTGGTGATGATGGAGATTACCTGAAAAAGGCTGTCACGAATGGTGTCCAGCTGTCCGGCTGATCCTGTTGCCGCCCGCAACACCAGATAAAGACAACCGGAAGTGAGCACAATTATGGTGCTGTAGAAGCGAAACTCTTCACTCTGCAGCAGGGCCAACGGTTTGCCCTGGATAAGAACCCGGTACTGGAGTGCGAAGTTGCTGCCTGCCAGAAACATGAAGCAGATGATGATCCAGACAACCCTGGAATTTTCATACCCCATAATGGATCCCGGATGGGGAGAAAATCCGCCGGCAGCCATGGTTGACAGTGCATTGCAGACAGCATCAAAAAAATCCATTCCAGCAGCAGCAAGCAGAGCTATCTCCACCAGGGTCAACAGTACATAAACAAGCCAGAGCGCCTTGGCCGTGTGGGCAATGCGCGGGGTAACTTTTTCTTCCGTGGGGCCCGGTGCTTCTGCAAAAAACATCTGCCGTCCGGCAACGGCAAACTGCGGCAGGATGGCCACGAATAAGACAATAATCCCCATCCCGCCCAGCCACTGGGTGAGACTACGCCAGAAAAAGAAATCTTTTGGATAGAGAGAAAAATCCGTCAGGATGGTGGCACCGGTTGTTGTGATACCGGACACTGACTCAAAATAGGCATCCAGAGGATGCAGGCCGTAAAACAGATACGGTATTGCCCCCATGGCAGCAGTAACAATCCAGGCAAGGGAGACAATCAATAGTCCCTCGTTACGCTTAAGATCATCGAAGTTACGGGAAAACCCTCCATAATTCCTGAAAAGAAATCCCAGGGCCATGGAAGTAACAGAAGCTGTTACAAAGGGAATGATTGAGGAATACTCCTGCTCCATGACGGCAACAGCAATGGGAGTCAGCATGATAACTCCAAAGGCGATCAGAATGATTCCCAGTGCGTTGAGGATATTACTCAGCTTCATCAGGCAAACATGGCCTTAACGGTCTCGGCATCTTCCGCCATTGTAAAAATTTTCAGCTGGTCACCGGCCTTAATCACGGTTTTGCCGCTGGGGATAATAAGACGCCTGCCCCGCCTGATCACACCTATGATTGCTTTAGCCTGAAATTTCAGATCGCTCACCCTGGTGTCCGGAAAATCATCCGGCAAAATCAATCGTAGAACCTCTCCCTGGCCCCCTTCCACAAGGGCAAGAATATCCACATTTCTCGCCTGTATCCGGTTAAGAAGCTCTGTAAGGGCTGATTCCCTGGGAGAAACGGCAACATCAATACCGACCCGCTCAAAGAGATGACCTGTCCGGGCATTGCTGACCCTGGTAATGACCCGCACATCAGAACCTAATTGTTTGACCAGCAGAGAGCAGAGCAGATTCTTTTCATCATTATTGGTGATGCAGACGGTAACATCGGCCTCGCCAATGGACTCCTCTTCAAGAAGCTCCAGGTCCGTGCCATCACCATGCAGGACAAGACTTTTATGCAGATTATCAGCAAGAAAAACACAACGTTCCTTGTCATGCTCGATAAGCTTTACTCGAATCCCGGCTATTTCAAGCTGCCGGGCCAGCATAAAACCGACACTTCCCCCACCGATCAGGGCAGCTGTTTTTATCCGGTTGCTTGACTGGAAGATTGATGCAGCCAGATTATCCAACGCATGGCCGGTACCCATGAAAATGACCTTGTCGTCCACCTGGATCACGGTTGATCCGTTCGGGATAAAAAGGTTATTATCACGGGTAATACCAACGATGAGAACATCTTCCGGAAAAGAACAGTCCATCACCCGGGTATCACGCAGGATGGAATCCTCCTTGATCCGGTATTCAAACAGTTTAGCCCGGCCTCCGGCAAAATATTCAACATCAACTGCGTCGGGCACTGAAATAATGCGGAAAATATCCTGGGTAAGGAGCTGTTCCGGCCAGATAACCGTATCAATATCGTATTGGGTCTGGTAGCGATTCTGCTGGGGTGAGACGAGATTACGATAAAGTTCCATGGTGCGGACAAAACAGATTGTCTCGATGTTCACTATCTTTTTTACGGTCCAGCAGGCGACAATATTGGCTTCATCAAGGTTGGAACAGGCAATGAACAGTTCACATTTGTTGACATCGGCCTGCTCCAGTGCATCCACATCCGCACCACTGCCGGAGATAAAACTGATATCAAGATTGTTAAACCTGTCCGGTAATCTCTCCAGGTCATCAACGAGGCTGATACTGTGTTCCTGGTACAATCTGGTGGCAACCATGTAACCCAGTTCAGTAGCTCCATAAATAAGAAGATTCATACAGCAACCTTTCTTTGCCGGACAGCAGCATGTTTTGTTGTATTACGGACGATGAGTAGACTCATATCGCTGCTAAACAATAGTTGAAATATGCGGGGTAAAGATACATAAACAGGACGAAGAATAATCCAAAGCAGCGGGCAGGGCAACTCTCAATCATGGAACCCTTTTTTCCGGCTCTGCAGAATTCAAGACAGCTCAACCGGATTCACCGGGAAGACCATGAACAGTGTCCCGGCCGTAGCCTGCATGATCAAATGGACCGCACACAGCTTCCCATTGCTGAACCATCTTCTCCAGGATCCTGGCCGAGCAGCTCTCTTACACACTGTTTGACAAGCTTAGGGTGCCTTAATTCTGCTGGCTGGCATGGGAAACATTCATCCGTGTAATTCTCATCTATTTCCTCTGCTCACTTGATGATTTTTCTTTTTCCGAAAGGATAACAACTTCTGCCGCCATCTTCGGCTGCAGATATTTTGCCGCCAGGGTGGAGATATCTTCCACCGTGATTGCTGCAAAATCCTTCTGAATGGTAAGCGGCCACTCCAACTGGACCGGATGACGGCTCGACAGGGTAAGAACCGAACCCAGCCAGTAGCGGTTGGTGCGAACCAGATCCCGGATTGAAGTGAGGACAGGTTCAAGTGCCCGTTCAAGTTCATCCTTGCTGATTCCCTCCTCTGCAAGACGTGCCCCGACCTCTTTTAATTTTTCCGTGAGCAGCTCAGCCTGGGAAGGAGCCACGATCATCTGACTTCGCAGCACACCATAGCCGGGATCGACCCGGCTGGGCCGGTTATAGACAACCGGTGAATAGGTGGCTCCGAGCTCCTCGCGGATCTGCTTGCGGAGCCGATCATCGAGTACTGAGGCCAGTACGCTCAGACGCCTGGTGCGGGAAATATCCCAGAAATCATCCGTTGGCCAGGCAACAGTGAGCATCGCCTTATCGCTGTTAGATGAAACTTTGAGTGTGAGCTCTTTACCGGAGGGAAAAGATATTGCTGTACCCGATGGTGCCTTCATATTGCTTTTCCGGTGTCCACCAAAATACCGGCCGACAAGATGGAGTATCGTATCCCGGTCAAAATCACCAACTACTGAAATTTCCAGGGGTTCATGTTTCAACACCGGAGTCAGCCAGTTCTCAACCTGCTCAAGGGTCAGTTTCTCCAGTGCAGATAAGGAAACAATGCCGTAGCGCTGATTTCCTCCTGCCAGAAACCGCTCCCCACCCAGTTGCATCATGCCTTCCACTGAACTTTCCAGCTGGCCGTACATCTGTTCCAACCTGTCCATGCTCCGCTGATAAGCACCCGTCCTGAACGCAGGGTCCTGGATATGAGTATAAAGTAGCTGAAACAGCAGTTCACTTTCTTTGGACAGTCCCTTGCCGGTAAAGTTGAAGTTATCTTCACCCACCCGAAAATGCACCCTGCTGCTGTACGGAGCAAGTGCCGCCGTGAGCTGTTCTTTTGTCAATCCTCCCAGACCGCTTTCGCTGACAACTCTCTCGGCAAGCATGCCAAGCCCGGGCAGCGGTTCCGATAACTGACCATGACCCAGTACAATGGCCACATTAATCTCGTTAGGTTGAAAATCAGTCTGCTTCAGATTCAGGATCAGACCGTTTGTAAACTGATATTGATCTACCCCGATTTCACTGTACTCTTTGTGTTTTTCCACTGCTGCGACCGGTCCGGAAACCAGCATATAAGGAAATGCTCCTTCTTCCTGCTGTTCCCATGGGCTGAGAGCGACTTTTTCTGAATCCTGGAAGGCCTTCAGGATGACATCCTCAGGTGATGGTTTACTGTCGCTGAGATCAGCGGTACCCGTTACCTCCACCAGCCGACGTTCATGCCACAGTCCCCCAAAGGCCTTATTTGCCTCAGCCAGCGTCATCTTTTCAAGAAACGGCCCGTAAAGCGCAAGTTCCTGGGCAGGAGACATGAAAACATCATTTTTGTTCAAGCTGTAGATCAGGCCATCAGCCAGTTTTCGGCTGTTCCTGCTGTCCGCGACCTGCACCTGTTTTTTCAGCATTGTTGACAGCTCTTTTTTTACCCGCTCAAGCTCAGGCTCGGAAAACCCATAGGTCAATGCCTGGCGCAACGTGGTATTGAGCAGGACCAGGGTCTGCTGCCAGTCCTCGGCAGAAGTCCTGGCATCAAGGGAAGTATTACCGAGTCGCTTGACCAGTTTCCCGGAATAAACATTTGCCCGGGTTATGGGACTGCCCTCCATGCTGACAAGATGCTGCAGCCTGTTATCCAGCATTTTTATTCCCACATACTCCTGCAACTGCTGAATTTCCTCGTGCAGCGTGTCCGGACGGGGCTCTGTATTCCAGACTGATTCAATGGCAACACTGGTATACCCGAGATCCGGCTCATGGAGATAAAGAACATCAGTGCCTGTTTCAGCAACCCTTCCGAAATCGGGGCAGGCCGGCTGTCCGTCAGCTGCCTGCAACTTGCTGAAACGGTTCCTGATCAGCTCCTGAACCAGTTTCGGATCTGTATCCCCGACAACTACCAGAATCATGTTGTCGGGACGGTACCAGGAATCATAATACTGCCTGAGCAGTTCTGAATCCGCCTTTTCCAGGGTTTCATCCGTGCCGATCACATCGCGCTCGGCAATCCTGGTACCGGCAAAAACAAATTTCATCCTGGCCTTGAACACCCGGCTGCGGGCGGAATCACGGCTGCGTTTTTCAGCAAGGATAATACCCCGCTCCTTTTCAACTTCCTGTTCAAGCAACAGGGCTCCCCTGGCATAGTCGGCCATGACCAGCAACCCTTCCTCCAGAGTTTTTTTGTCGCCGCCGGGCAGCAGGAGTTTGTACACGGTTTCATCATAAGTGGTATGAGCATTAGTATCTGCACCAAACCCCATGCCGATGGACTGAAAATATTCAACCAGAGTTCCTGGAGGATAATGAGTGGTACCGTTAAAAAGCATGTGCTCAAGAAAATGAGCCAGCCCCCGCTGCTCATCCGTTTCATACAGAGATCCTGCCTGGACATTGAGATACATGCCGACCCGATTTTCCGGTTCATTGTTGGGCATGATAACGTAGCGCAGACCATTTTCAAGAGTACCAAAGACCAGGGATGGATCCGGTTTGAGATCACTCTGATCATGGGGCCAACCCTTGGTAATACAGTCCGCAGACCGGGCAGATTTTTCCTCTGTTGACTTGTGACCGGCACAACCGGGCAACAGCAGAAAAACAGAGAGCAGACTGGTAACAAGGAAAAAAGATATTCGTTTCTGGTTCATTAGTTATGATATAAAATTATAGATTTCAGATAGATGACGTATAGTGCGATATGTTCAGCGCAATAAAAACGGACTCAAGAGAACAACAAATGGTTCATTTTCGTCATTTCAGCGAAGGCAGGAGGTATAAGTGAACCGAGAAAAATCCGATTCTGTGTCTGCAATCAGCCAGCAGAACACTTTACTATATAATTCATACCATTTGTATAAAAACAAGGTGGGGAAAATAGATTCAAGCAGTAGAGCAGAAAAACAGTTTGTGATCTCTGGTAATCTCGAAAAAACTCCTTTGTTCTGTCATCATGCAAGGGGGATGACAGATCAGGTACTTTTTACGTAATCACTCACAGGCACTGCACCTGTGAGTGATTGCAAGTTTTATGTTCATGAGACAGCATAGTTACAAATCTTGTGAAGAATTACCTTGTTACGAGAACGTTGTTCTACACGGTCTGTAATCCAGGTGCTTTTCCTTTCCCTGCCTTTGCCAATGCCTCGTTCACCACCTGGCGAACATCAACCAGACATCAGCGTCCTTTGGGGTTGTTTGTTTCACAGTTGCAGTTGCCGGCCTTTGACTCACCAATGATCTTCTCCATGATGGTGGATCGACCATGTTCAACCGCATCCTTTTCCAGATCTTCCGCTGTATAGTTGTGACAATAGCAAATCATTTCATCCTTCAAACCATTTCCTCCTTTAAGGGATTATTATTGTGCTTATTCATCTGCAATGGCCTGCATAATCGGACATTCTGCGGATGTTTCATTACTGGAGCAGGCTGATAACAGAATTTTGAGTGCATTCCGCATGGTTTCCAAATCATGAATCCGTTGATCAATGTCATTTAACTTCTTCTCAGCCCGTTTCTTAATATCACCACAGGTTGCCTGCGGATCACTCTGAAGGGTCAGAAGCTCCTTGATTTCTTTTAATGAAAATCCCAGTTCCTTTGCCCGCCTGATAAAACGAAGACGCTGCACAGTGCTCACAGGAAACAGCCTGTAGCCTGACGCACTTCTCGGCGGCGGGTCGATCAGCGCCTGTCGCTCATAAAAGCGGATTGTTTCAATTCCAACGCCTGCCTGGCTGGCTACCTTTCCGATCGTCAGGGTTTCCATTTCCATCCTCTGCCCTCTCGGTTTTAAGTGTGCACAATAATTCCTGTACCATACTACAGGGTCAAGAACAAAATAAAGCCCATGCCTTTTTCTTGTCACAAACCTGCATATATAGTTTACAGGCGGAAGCATGATGAAGTCAGGGAATTTATCGAACAGTTCCCCGAAAATTTCCATTAACCCGCATTTGAAGGTAAATTATGCAGGCCTCTGCCATATCCGTTGCAAAAATTGGTTGAAACCGGATGATTGCACCAAAACTGTGACAACAAAAGGAGCCTCGTATGAAAACAAAAGTTCTTTTTCTCTGTACCGGAAACTCCTGCCGTAGCCAGATGGCCGAAGGATGGGCACGTCACCTGAAGCGTGATGTGATTGACGCCTGGTCGGCGGGCATTGAAAAACATGGTTTAAATCCGCTGGCTGTAAAGGTCATGAACGAAGCAGGTGTGGATATCTCCAGCCACCACTCAAAACTGGTCAGTGAGCTGCCCGAGCATGATTTTGACTCTGTCATTACCGTGTGCGACCATGCCCATGAATCATGTCCACTCTTTCCCGGCAAGGTCAAGGTTATCCATAAAGGGTTTGATGACCCACCCAGACTGGCAGCCGGAGCTACCAATGAAGAGGAGGCCCTAATCCTCTACAGACGGGTGCGTGATGAGATCAGGGAGTTTGTCGAGCAGCTCCCTGCCAACCTGGCATAATTATAATAGAAGCCCCTGACAACGTATTTCTATGGACAGAGTGCGGAGCTTTAAGGGTCCCTTGAAAAATTCAACATTGAAAAATTGGACTTTTTTCATTTTCAACTTTTCAAGGGACCCATAAGGTATACCGGGGCGCTACAGAAAGATAAGGGAAAAGAGATGTTTTTTTACGCAGCTCTGCACCCGATTTTCATAGGGGGAGAGCTGCAGTTGTTATTTTATGATGAGTGTCGCTCTATTACTGAGTAACGGCTTTAGACGTTCGAATAGTATCGCCCTTTTTCAGATTACCACCGCTGATTACCCGGGCAAACAATCCTTCTTTGGGCATAATGCAGTCTCCGGTTGCCTTTTTTATTGCGCAGCCATCGTTGTGGCATTTTTTTCCTATCTGGGTAATCTCCAGTATGACTTCGTTGCCAAGCTGCAGCTGGTCACCAATCTTCACAGCAGTCAGATCAATATCCCGGGTGATAATATTCTCTGCAAAGGCCCCATTTTTCAGGGTCGGTAATTTCTCTTTTACTCGGTCAATAGATTCACCGGCCAGAAGCGAGACTTGGCGGTGCCATTTGCCGGCATGAGCATCTTTCCCAATCCCCCAGCCATCTTCAAACAAGGCTTCATCGATTTCACGTTTAACGATCCCTTTTTTTGCACTGATACATATTGCCTCTACTTTTGCCTCTGCCATCTGTAACCCTCCGGTTATGTTGTCATGTACAGGCAAACATTGGATTTGCCGTTGTAAGAATCAAGCTTTCGTTCGCTGTAGTGTAGGAGCCCAGTCCTCTGGGAGAAGAGAGAACGATTCTTTTGTCAAGGCCCCAATCGCCCAAGAGACTGGGCTCCTACACGATATATTAAGTTTTTTTAGTTTGATAAACTTATGCAATAGAACCCCTGTCACCCGCCGATGCTAGCCATGGACGCATGTCCACCCTGGCTGTTTTCTTCAGCGATAAATCCGTTTTTGGGTTTGTTATCTACCGCCCTGGTCAGTGCTTCTGTAAGACGATCATCAGTTATTGTCTTGTCACGCAGCAAGGCCCTCAAGTCAAGGGATCCATTGTCATAGAGGCAGGTCTTCAGAAGTCCCTGGGGCGTAACCCTGATCTTATTGCAGGTGCTGCAGAACTGTCTTGAATAGGCCCCGATGATACCGATTGAACCGGCAAAACCTGGAACTGTGTACAGCCTGGCTGTCCCGGTATCATTCATAGAGCGATGGATTGTTGGATAGGTTTTGGCAAGCTCCGCAATAATACGCTTGCTATCCCAATGATGTGAGACTGCTGTTCCATCGCCATTAAAAGGCATCTGTTCGATAAAACGTACGGTAACAGGGGTAGTTTCAGCCAGTCCTGCCAGCTCAGCAAGTTCATCAATATTTATCCCTTCCTGAACCACTACATTTATTTTAAGCGGGATTCCAGCCTGGATAAGGCCAGCAAGAGACTCTTGAACAAGGGGTAAAACATCACGACGGGTAATACGGGAAAAGCGTTCCGGATTTAAACTGTCCAGACTCAGGTTGATTCCGGCTATACCTAATTCCTGCAGGCGCTCGATATGGTCACTAACAGCCACCCCGTTGCTGGTTATGTGAAGGGATTCTATACCGGGAACTGCATGAACAGCCGAAAGCAGATCAATAAAATCCCTGCGCACAAAAGGCTCACCGCCTGTAAACCTTATCTTGCTGATACCCTGCGATGCGGCAGCCGTAACCAGCCGAATAATCTCTTCAAAGGAAAGTAAATCAGAGGGTGCTGTCGAGGAGATGCCTTCCTCGGGCATACAGTAGCGGCAGCGCAGGTTGCAGCGATCGGTTATTGCCAGGCGAAGATAGGTGATAGTACGGCCAAAGCCGTCTACGAGCTTGTGGCCGGAAGGCGAGTACTCACATCCAGATGAAACATGTACAGTCTGCATTGGGACTCCTTTCCAAGTACGGGAGGCAGAACCGTTTCCAGTGCTGCCCTATCGGTCGCAGATCATATCCCTTCAGGAGGTAGATCTTTTGACTCGGAGCTGATATTTTTATTTTCTTAATACACCGTACTACATTGTGTCATCTTTGTCATCCTTGGAAATATCAATTTCTTTCAATCCTTTTTTAAAAGAACTTATACCTTTGCCCAGTCCCTGTCCAAATTCCGGCAATTTTTTACCGCCAAAAATAAGAAAGGCTATGGCCATGATGATCATCAGTTCCGGAGTGCCGAGTCCAAACATTCTTTCACCTCTTATCTGTTTACTCTTCAATGATTACCCAGCCTTTAATTCTGCCGGCATGTTTCCTTTAGAATAAGTGCCGCACCTCGATAAAAATCTTCACTAGAGTGTTCAATAATTAAATCGGCAAAATCAGGCGCCCAGGCAGTCAGGTGATCATTAAAGAAGGTATTCATGAGTTCTTCCAGCCTTTCAGCCTCCTCTTCATCACCGGCCTCCTGCAATTCAAGGAGCCGGGTAAGAAGATATTCCATGAATTCCAGCTCAAAACCGATGTGATCTTCCGGAGTTTGATATAAATTCTGTACTGCCAGACCAGCCTGGAGGTATTGTTTCCTTACCTCAAGAGTAATTTCCGACATCACGGTACTGTTTTCCGACAGGTAGAAGGAGGCAAAAGGGACAGCCGGAGCCCGTTTGGGTCCGATAAATAACCGTGAAAATTCTACTGCCAGTTCTTCGACGTAATCATCCATTCGTTCACTATTGTCAAGCACAGCCTGGATTACAAGGTTAAAGCCGTGATCCAGATCATCCCCGTTCGAGTCGACTGGGATTTGCTGCAGTTCCAGCAACATCTCCTTATCCATTTCTTCAAGAAAAATTCTTTTCAAAAAGCCAAACAGGGGTTGTATTTCTGTCATACTGTTCATTTCAACCTGTTCCATTATTTTTTGTTCTCCATGCTTTGGGCGCCCGGAGGAGGCGGACCTCCCCCAGGCAAATTAACGGTTAAACTTTTTTGATATTAACAATCATATCAGCAAAGGCCGGAAAACCCATGATCGGGCTCAACGCATCCGGATCGATCAGCATGTTATGGAACGGCGTGTACTTTCTACTCTGGTATGCAGGACCCATTCCCGGGCTCCAGCGGCCACCTGCGCCGAATCCAAGTTTAATAACACCGGGACGAATACCACCGGTGGCAAAGATTTTTCCACGGGTTGATTTTCCCAACGGGTTTGTCAACTCCACAAGATCTCCGGTTGCCATTCCCATCCCCTTGGCATCACCGTCGTTTATCATGATAGTGCCCACCGAAAAACTGTTGGCAGGGAACTTCATGGTCATATCTTTCATAACCTCTTGGGAGTCAGCCTCGGAAACTTCAGCCTCAAAGGCATCATTTAAAGGCTGCCAGGTTCCTTCCGCTTTTACCTGGCCTAGCCAGGGGATCATCTGAGTCCCGCTCATGGCATGATGGACCTTGCCGCCGATGACCTGAAAGGGGAACTCATCAGCGTATTTTTTATAGTCAGGATTGGTGTGCGGATTCCACTTGGTTTCGAACCAGAAAAAGGTCTTGGGATACTTTTTAAAGCCGATTTCCTGCAAACCGAGGGGCACATCACCATCGGCCTCTTCGATTTTCTTGTTGTATTTGGCATAACGTCCCTTTCGTTTTCCGCCTTCTTCATAATCCCAGACAAACTCAATCATTTTACTTGAGGTCTTGGGAAAGAAGTGGTTTGGCTCGTCTGCATCATGTTTGCGATAACGGTACCAACTCATCGGCCAGATGGCTACCCCATGATTGTTCCGCAGCCATTCCACAGTAAGCGGAGTACCATGAACTTTTTTACTTTTATGGTCCACTTTGGCCTTGCCGCTTTCAAGGGAATCCGGGGTCCCGTACAACTTATATCCTTCCGGATATTGTGGATAGGGCAGAGGGCGCCCCACATTGGGCCTGCCGGGAGACACCGCCAGCATCTCATCAATAAATTCATCTTCCTTGCTGTATTTTTTCCAGAAGTCCTCACCCTTAACGTCAGTATCACCCAGGTCGTGAAGTTTCTTGGCCAGCAGGTTCATGATCTCAAAAGGCGGCTTGGACTCGTACATCGGCTTGATCACCGCATCCCTGTTGTAGACCAACTGATGTGAGGGATAAATATCTGAAAGACTCTGGCGTTCTACATAGCTTGCCTCCGGCAGGATGATATCTGCATACATGGAAGATTCCAATGCCAGGGTATCGATAACGACCATCAACTCAAGTTTGTAGTCACCCTTTGCATCTTTTGCTGTGATTGCATCTTCCCATTTATAGGAAGGACCAGCAGTATAAACCACATTACCTGTCCGCAGGAAAAATGCCTTTATCGGGTAATGGTATCCACGAAATGGACCATAGGAGACATCAACTCCATCCATGAAGGCGTTGGGATAATTCCCTACCGACTCGTCCCAGGCACAGGGATGCCTATGTCCAAAGAGATCCATATGCAGATGCTCAACTTCACCTTCCACCTCTTTACCGGCTATCTCACGAGTAATTTTTCTTTTCTTAAACTTTTTGCCCTTGAAGGATCCACCCTTGTTGCACTTGACCAGTTCGCAGTCAATGGCACCGCCAGGTGCATCGAAATTACCGGTTATAACATTCAGGACTGTACCAATGATAGAGCAACAGTAGCCGTTGTAATGATGGCCTGGTGACTGCATGCCCCAGACCAGGGTAGCCGGCTTGGTAATGCCGAACTGGTGAGACAGATCTTCGATTTGCTTTTTCTCCAGGCCGGTACGCTCTGCAGCCCAGTCAAGGCTGAAATAGGAAAGGCCGTTAATCGGATCTTTTTTGTCGTACCAGGACTTGAACTCATCCATGAACTCATCCCAGCCCTTGACATATTTTTTCATATCCCAGTCGATGTAACTGCGATTTTTGTCCTTGGGATCGTCATTTTCCAGGATATACCGAAGCATGGCACCAAAAAGATCGCCATCGGTTCCCGCCCTGGGTGAAAGCCAGACATCTGCCTTGGAGGCGGTATTACTCAAAGCCGGATCAATGACCACTACCTTGCAGTCGTTTTCCACCTGAGCACCGACCGTACCACGGTTTTCATAGTAGATCCGGGTGGCAACAAAGGGATTCCAGCCATTATAGATGATCAGTTTGTTCTTATAGCCATACTCTTTTTTGATAGAGCCGTCTGCCTGACGGACGTGCTGCGGGGTCATAAGATCAGGCTCAACTCGTTTACCACCAAATATAAGTTTGGGACCATGACGGCGCGGCACGTCGCAGATGGCGCCATGTTCCGCTGCATTGGGTGAGCCAAAGGCAAAGGTCAGTCGATAGTAGGGATTACGGTCTGTGACATCACCGCAATCCATGATCATTGACTCGGCGCCGTATTTCTTCTTAATAGAGACCATCTTGTTGCCGATATAATCCAGCGCCTCATCCCAGCTGATCCGCTTAAACTTACCCTCTCCTCGTTCGCCAACCCTTTTCATCGGGTATTTGATTCGATAGGGTGAATAAATTAGCTGTTGACCGGCCGAACCCTTGGCACAGCAGGTCCCATCGTTCATCGGCACTTCGGAGTTACCATAGATTTTTTCAACCTTGCCGTTACGCACCCACATTTCCAGACCGCACTCAGCCGGACACATTGTGCATGCGGTGTAATGGGTTTTGTAGTTGTCCATGGCCAGGGTGGCTGCCTCAACCTCATCGGTGCTCATTTTTTTGAGCGACAGCATCCCGGACTGGGACAGGGCCATACCTCCTGCCAGAATGCCGCTATACTTTAAGAAGCCTCGTCTAGTAGTCGTCATATTTTCTCCTTATAATAATTCAATATTTACTCATTATTCACATCTGCTTCAGTGTTCAGATAACTACACCCAGCCTCATATCTTTGGATTGGCCTGCTCGTTCAACGCGGCCAACTCATCGTCAAGCCCAATATAATAAACATTGGGACTGGTTTTTTTGTCGGGTAGAAGTACCTTGGTCTCATTTTCCTTGATAAGCTTGGCTACCTCACTCTCCGGGTCACTGAGATCTCCGAAAATTCTTGCTCTTCCGACGCAGCTCTTCACGCAGGCAGGTTCCAAACCCTGGTCCAGTCTATGCACGCAGAAGGTGCATTTACCTATGCCGAAATTACCTTCCTTATCTTTTCTGGTCAAGGGAACATTGGGGTCAAAAAAACGTGCACCATAAGGACAGGCCTTGATACATTTACCACAGCCGATACACAACTCATTATCATAGAGGATAGCACCGTCCGGACGTTTATAGGTTGCGCCGATACTGTAACGCATCTTTTTACCTTCCGGGGTGATATACACCTCCCGAGTCGGCTTCGGATATTCAGGACAGGCCTTAACGCAGGGCGGAACCGTCATGCGGCCAACTGTTTCGGTCCCCTCACAATGGTTACAGAGAAGGGGCAGGAAAGGACGCTTCGCCTCGGGATAACTTCCCTTTTCAACGGTGGTCACCCAGGCACCAAAACCGACCATGGGCATGGAATTTTCCATCTTGCAGGTAACCTGACAGGAGTAACAACCCACGCATCTCCTGATATCGATGACCATTCCCCAGCGCGGCCTTTTTTTTCTGCCTCCTTTCGCCGCTTCAGCTGATTCGGCCACCAGACCTGTTGCAGCCACTGTTCCGGCCAGCACTACACCAGCACTTTTCAGAAATTTTCTTCGCTCTTCTTTGCGGTTGTCTTCCATCGTGACCTCCTTGCCTTTGTTTTCAGCGTATCCGTATCTATTGCGTCACGCCGTTTAAGATTCTAATTATGGTAAAACTGATAATAATCTGAGCTATTCTATTCTATGGCTAACTGAATAATTGTCTTTTTTACATTTACAGTTTTACATTTCATCCTCTATAAGGATCGCTGCGTCTTCAAAATTGATTGAAGCATTATTGAGCAACATGAGAGAATATTTTTTGTTATGCACACCGTTGCCATTTTCAACGATTTGCAGGTCCTTGAGTCCTTTTTCGTGAAGGGCTGAAGCCTCTGCCAGAAGATCTTCAGGCAGTTTTACAGTTCTGCCCTTTTCTATTGCCTGGAGAGCCTCTTTTTCAAGAACGACAGCCTGTTGAATCCCTTCCTCAAGCTCCTCTTTCCAGCGCTTGACCATTTCAAGATGCCCTTCTTTATGGCAAGCGACACAAGTTTGCGCCTCACCCTGGTAAACTGTGGTTCCCTTGAGTTCTTTCTCTTTGACATGGCAGGCCAGGCAGTTGGTTGCAACTCCGTGCATCAATCCCGGGATTTCTGGAACACCTTCCCGTTCCGGGCCTTCAATGAGCAGTGCCGCGTAAAGATGCTGGTCCTGATGACAGGCACTGCAGTCCTGGCGAACTAATTCCACGTAATCCATTTTTTTGTGTAGCTTGGGAATATGACAGTCAAAACAGCGTGCCGTCTGTTCAGCCACATGCTTTTCATGCATCAATCGCAGGTTATGCTTTTTGCTCAGGACATCAGGATCTGTATGGCAGGCCTCACAAGCCTGGGGTTTAAGTTCGTCGGTTCCTGAGTATTTCAGATGACAACTTGAACAGGGAACCTCTTTGGCTGCCAGGCTCTGATGGGTAATGGGCTGTTCTTCATCTTCACCGGCCTTCTCTTCCCCACTTTTTTGTTTCTGCAGCGATTTAGTGGGAATAACATGGCAAAGTTCGCACTTGGCGCGGCCTTCATTAAACTCGGCATTGCGAAAATGACAGGTGTAGCAAAGATCTTTGCTGACCTCGAAATGTTTTTTACTGCCTGCTACCTGTTGATGGCAGGAGTTGCAGTGCAGGACCTGACCTTTAATGGTTTTTTCCTGGTGAGTTTTATGCTCAAAGAGAACTGCCCCTTCCCGTTCTGTGTATTTGAGTTTTTTGGTAAAGAACTTTTCCTGAGGATGACATTCGGATGTCATGCAGCTCCGGTCATCGATATGGGTAGCTTTACGAATTTCTTTCTCATCGGTGGCTAGAAAGGTAAAAAGCTGCCCCAGTCCCTTGGACTTTGCCTTAAACGTCTTTCTTTCACCAGGTGCATAATGGCACTGTACACAGGCGACCACTTGTTTTTCTGCTTTTTCACCGTGCTTGTCTTCCTTCCAGCTCTGGTAGGCAGTATCCATGATATGACAGGAAGTGCCGCAAAAACCAGGGGTACCCGTGTACGACTCAACTGAAACCATGGCTACCACGATAACTGCAATAAGAATAATCAATATGAAAAGAAAAGGTTTCTTCCACACGCTCTTTATACTTATTGTAGGTTTTCCCTTTTTCACCATCTTTTGCTCCATGCAATAAATCTAACTTGTCTAAATATTTCTTGTTCCCCTTTTTCCCCTATAACAGACCAGTATCAGCCGGCGGGAGTCGTAACTCTTGGCTTGAAGATAATGTTTCTCTTCAAGCCAAGAGTTACGACTCCCGCTGCACAAGCCAGCAAAAGAAGGAGGTAATCAGAGCACAGGATAATTCGACGGTTCATACAAAAAACGCAGACTTCTCCTGTGACAACCTATTTTATTGCAAGTAACGTACCAACTAAAAAATTACGGAATAACAGGATGATGACTTAATAATGCAAGCTGATTACTGTTCGAAACCTGCGCAACTGTTCAACAGTTGCGCAGTCAACAAAAATTGTTGGAGGGAGATTTGAATTAGTGGATGTATGGGGGATGGGGTTTTAAAATGAAACCGATTGTTGTCAGCTGGTTTTTTTGCGAAGTGTATTACGGGAGATACCTATAAGTTGCGCAGCCTGTACCTGATTTCCTTTAGTTTGTTCCAAAACCTGTTTGATCACTTCCTGTTCCAGCCGCATAACGAGATCAGGGAGCAGGATACCTCTACATAGGGCCATGGACGCCAATTTTTCCAGGGCTTCACCTATGTTCTGGCAGAGATTTGAGGAAAAACTTCCGGCATAAGGTCCGCTCACGCAGTCAATAGAAAGATAATCACTGTTGCAGAGAACCAACCCTTTCTGGATAACGTTTTCAAGTTCCCGAACGTTGCCCGGCCATGGATACTTTTCCATCTGACGAAGAGTTTCGCCGTGGATTCCTTTTATCTTCTTGCGAAGCAATCTGTTGTATTTGTGTATGAAATAGGTGGCAAGATCTTTAATATCTCCCTGGCGTGTACGCAGGGGGGGCAGATGAAGCGCTACCACATTAATACGATAGTACAGATCTTCCCGAAAGCTACCTGCCTCGACCATGGCAGCCAGATCCTGATTTGTGGCGGCAATAATCCGCACATTTACCTTTATAGTTTCGGTACCTCCCAGACGCTGGAAGCTCCCGTTTTGGAGTACCCGCAGCAGTTTTGCCTGGATGGGCAAAGCCATTTCACCAATCTCGTCTAAAAAAAGTGTGCCGCCGTCATATTGCTCAAACTTTCCTATCCGTTTGAACTCTGCCCCGGTAAATGCACCCTGCTCATAACCGAACAATTCACTCTCGAGAAGCTGTTCCGGGAGAGCCGCACAGTTAAGAGCCAGAAACAATTTGTCAGCACGCAAACTATGATGATAGATTGCACGGGCCACCAGCTCCTTGCCTGTCCCACTTTCACCCTGGATGAGCACTGTTGCTTCTGATGCAGCAACTCTCCCGATCTGTTTATAAATTTCAAGCATCTCAGGACTGTTGCCGATTATCCGCTCCCTGGAGGCTGGATGCTCATTATCATCAAAGGAGACGACGTCCTCCATCATCTCTTTAGCCCGGATACCCTCCTGTATGCTGGCCAGCAGAGCATCGTTATCAAAAGGCTTCAGCAGATAGTCATAGGCTCCGAGTTTCATGGCCTGGATGGCTTTTTCAGTGGTACTGTAGGCTGTTATCAGGATGACCTGGACATCCGGAGCAATCTGTTTGATATTTTCAAGCAGGGTGAAGCCATCCATTTCAGGCATTTGTACGTCTGTGATCACAAGGTCAGGTCGAAAACTCTCAAGGAATTTCAACCCTTGATAACCGTTAGTGGTCGTCATAGCGGAGTAACCGTTTTCAGAAAGAAAACGTTTCAGGGAATAGCAGAGAGCCGGCTGATCATCGACAACCAGAATGCGGTGTTGTTTATGCATTAACGACTTTTCAAACTGATGGTAAAGGTTGAACCGGTTTCACCTGTTGTAAATGAAATTTTCCCCTTGTGAAGACGAACAATATGATCAACAATGGAAAGCCCAAGTCCGGTCCCATCTTCTTTAGTGGTAAAGAATGGCGAAAAAATACTTTCCTGTACCTCCTGAGCAATACCCTTGCCGCTATCAGACACGGAAACCATGGCCTTATCTTTCATCCAGCGGATCTTTACTGCAAGGGTTCCTCCAGTTGGCATGGCATCGAGTGCGTTGACAATCAGGTTGAGAAGTGCCTGCTCCAACATAACTCTATCCGCCGGAATATAAAGTTGCCGTTTACCCTCTCTTACAACCTTTATACCCTGGTGTTTCATTTGAACTCTGCAGAGAGAAAGCACATGATCAACGACAGCACACAGATCAACCTGATTTAT
>CAZKBZ010000001.1:79596-99543 GCA_964551175.1 uncultured Desulfobulbus sp. | reverse complement strand
GTCAACTCGCCTACTTCGTCCTCGGCACGAACCGGCAGTTCCTTCCCAAACTCACCTCGTGAAAGTGAGTGCGTAAAATTGACTAACTCCTGAAGCGGCTTGGTAATGAATCGGCTCAGCAGACAAGAAAAAACCGACCCGGCGAAGGTAACCAGTATAGTCAGCACAACCACCATATTCCTTATCCGTATCAGGGCAGTCTCAACCTCATCCTCGCGAAGACCGATATGCAGTTCAGGTTCCATGCCTGAAAATAATTTCATACCCACATCACGAATATACCCCTTTTCTGTACTAAGCAGTTGAATAGCCAAATCACGCTCTTTGAGAGGATTCCATTCCAGAAGATCAGGCGGATGTCCATTTTTAAAGGTATCGGCGAAAAGCAAACCATCCCTGTCGGTAACAAAAATATATTCGACTTCCTTCTCCTTTTCCAGAACGTCGTACAGGCTTGTCTTGGTCTGGTAAAGATCTTCAAGCAGTACAGGGTCTGCGATCCGGTCGGTTAAATGACGGAGAATGGACTGGCCTTGCCGGGTAAGGTCCTGGCGCATGGAAGCAGTAACGATGTTTCTAACCTTGAGATCGATAGTGATTCCAAGACCTGCGACCACCAGCACATTGAGGAGCACGATCTTTTGCCAGAGCTTTTTCGGCAACACTCGGTGGATATCAAAGAACCGACAGTATTTCACTCCATTGCCCATTCTGTTATTTGATCACTCCATATTGCCTGGCGAGCATTTCGATTTCTTTTAGTGCCTCAGCATTACTGGGTGCAAATCCATAGGCCATTTCGGTTTTATCCCAGTCTTTGAGACTGGCTGCGTCATGGCCCTTAGGGTCAAAAGCCAAGAGAGCCTTTCTTACCATCTCCACCTTATCTGCAGGGACTTCAGGGCTATAGCATATCAGGCTGCTTGGATACGGCTTGGAGACGGCCAGCACCCTGAGTGTTCCCTCGGCTGCCAACCGCCAGGCCAGCGCATCCTGAATCCCACCTGCATCATACTCTCCGTTTAGCACTGCCCGTACGGTAGCTGCGTGTGAGCCGGTAAAAACAAATCTTGAAAGTTCACCCAATGTGATACCAGCATCTTCTAACATTTTACGAGGAATAACATGGCCCTGGGTTGAAAATCGGTCACCAAAGGCAAAGGAACGTCCACCGAGCTCACTGATATCATGCAATGGACTGTCCATGCGTGTGACAATAACTGCCTTGTACTGGGAAGAACCTTCCGTATTCAGGCCTGTTACCAGACAGCCTACATCATACCGATTTCTGGCCAGAATACAGTTGACTGGTCCCAATGCAGCAAAGCTAGTGATACCTTTTCCTAAGTTTTCTACAGTTTCCTGATAATTTGCTGTGAAATCAAGGTCAAATTTGAGACCGGTTTCTCGTTCAAGATAGCGAAGAAAAGGGAGATAAATAGCGACATCTTCCTTGGGGCTAAGCCGCAGGTCAAAGCCAAATCGAAGGACGTCCGGATCAGAGGGTGTAGTCGCAATTTCATCTGTAGTACCTCGCCAGTCCAGACGAACCTTTTTGACGGGCTCATCGTGAGAGCAACTTGCCAAGATGAAAACCATCACTATAACAAAAAGTACAACCAATCTATGCATAACGCATACACCCTGGTTTTAAGCAGTAACAAAAAAAAGCAGGTGAATGTATGGCAGGAGCCAGTAGTTTGAAGTTCAAATTAGAGGAAAATCTAATAAGGAACCTTCATTGATACTACTTTCCCAGTACGGTTTGCAATACCCTTTAAAGTATTCCCCATCCCTTACAGAGCGTATCCCTGATAAGTTAAATTTTTTACTCAATATTTAACTCTACTGTATCTTTTTTGTCAGCTTCAATAGAATCGCTTTCGCGTAATCCTTGTTTAAAAGAACTTATACCCTTGCCCAACCCCTGGCCAAGTTCCGGCAGTTTTTTGCCGCCAAAAACGAAAAAGGCAATGGCCAGGATAATCATCAGTTCAGGAGTACCAAGTCCAAACATAGTGTTTCCTCTGAAATATAAAGTAATCTGAAAATGTCTGCGCTGCTGAGTGTATCTCTACAGAAAAAATCCGGCAGAGAATGAAGGTAAGATGTTTTTTTTAATTTTGAGCAGCGGACCCGCTGCTTACCGTAACTTATCAGAATTCTATGTAGTCGTAGTCGACTATTTCCTCCACATCGCCTTCTGAATGTTTGCGATAGTATACCATCTTGTCAAAGGTGGGTTTATAGATAAATACTATGGAATTTTCCGGTTCAACCAGACCTTTTTTCTGGCCGGGCGGATAGTAGCGGAAAAGAACAAGAATGTCGGGATATTCGTAAATTTCAACATTTGCGATCCCTGCCAGACTGTTGGCAGTAGTCTTGCGCACCTCTTTTCTCTGCCCCAGTTCAGAGACTAACGTTCGGAGAAATGCTTCTGAAATAAGATGATCAATCGGCCCTTTGTAATACCGTATCACCGAGATAAGTTTGTTTTCAAACAGTTTGAATTCAATCCGGTCCACATCCTTTTCCGGATGCTTCAGTTGAAACAGGGTGACGCGAAAACCGTCTTCTTCAATAAATTCAACTCCGGGAAAATGCCGTTCAATAACAGGAAACGGGCTGTTCCACGGCACCCCCATGTAACCACCTGTTTCCTGCCCAAACGCTGCACCACACATTCCCATCAAAAAGAGTAAGGAAAGGAAGCTGTAAAAATGACGGCTCATGCTGCTGCAGTGTAATCTTTTGCCTGCTGATTCAATAATTCTCCCTCCTGTTCGAGAAAGGTCTTGCTCAGCCCGGCAATTTCACGATAAAAGGGAAGCGTGGCCTTGTTCATAACTTTGTCCAGAAATCCGGGTGCCCAGGCAAGCAGGTGTTCAGAGAGAAATCGATGTTTAATCTGAACCAGGTTTTCTGCAAGCTCATCCTCACCATCGTTTACAGCACGGGTATATCGCTCTTCAAGCTTCTGCATAAACTCCAGTTCCACGGCAATGTGATCGGGCATACCCCCAAACTCCGAATTGTAACTGAGTCCGGTTGCCTCGATAAACTTCTTCACTGCCACAGTATCTGCTCCCCAGAGTTTGCCATAATCACCGTCATCACGAACGTGGTGCACTGATTCGTGTGGAGAAATGAAATGACCGGGCCCAATAAACAGACCAGCAAATTCAACCGCCAGCTGATCGACCAGTTCCGTCGCATCGCTGTTGTAAAACTCCTCACCAAGCTCAAGCCCCAGATTCGCAAAGAGATCCCGAAATTCCTGGCCGCGCAGCTGAGCAAGCAATTCCGGGCTGACCTCGGTAGCAAAGACATTTGCCAGGAATCCATACAAGCCGGCAACTCCATTGTTCGATTTCTGCACGCTATCATTCCTCACTTAAAAAAACTCTTTTTCAGCTTATTGAAGATCGGGAAAGCACACTGCTTTCCCGATCGGGTATCGACCTTGCCTATACCTTACTTACACTGACAACGGTATCCATAAAGCGCATCTGACCACTGATTGGATCTGATGCATTGGCCATGGTCCAGTTCGGATGAACCCCATAGGTATCCCACCATTTCAGCTTCAGATCCGGATCGTTATCTGTGCCAAAGGGAGATTCTTTTCCCGAAGCGTAGCGACCGGATTCCATCCGACCGAGATGATAAGAGATGGCAATTGAACCAGGTACGATCATTTCGTTAACGTAGGCTTTAATGGAAATCTCACCCACCGGAGATTTAAGTTTAATCATATCACCGTCTTTAATGCCCAGCGAGGCCGCGGTTTTCGAGTTGATCCAGGCCGGATTGTCGTGGAACATCTCGGTCAGCCACTTGCAGTGAGTGGAACGGGAATGAATCTGGACCGGAACCTTGTAGGTCGTCAATGTCAACTGATCTTTTGACAAACCTTCATGTTCCGGGACAGCTTTCCAACTTGGAAGTGGTTCAAACCCCTTATCTTTCAGGATGGTTGAATATAATTCAAACAAACCGGTTTTATTCACTTTGTCCGGTTTAAACCCTTTATAGACCTTATCGCCTATCTTCTGGCCGACATACCCTTTATAGGCATAATGGGTACCATTGTATCCTTTAGCCATAGCATCAGCTTCATCCTTGGCCTTGGATTTTTTCCAGTTCCAGTAGACACCAAGGGTTTCGTCAAAAATCACCCCTTCTTTTTTCAAGTCGGCATCCTTGACAATCTTTTTATGGGTGTCAAAGTGCGGCTTTTCATTGGGATCATGGTAGACACCATGTTTTTTCATGTACTCAAAACCACCACCGGGAAGATCCTTAATGACAGGTGTCATTTCGCAGGACAACCTGACAAATTCTTCCATGGTATCAAAACCAAGGGGCATGTCCATACGTTTGGCCAGATCACAGAGGACATCGCTGAAGTTCCTGCACTCGCCCAACGGCTCTACCACCGGCTGACGCAGTTCAAATTCCGTCTGCTGTGTTGGAGCAACATTGCCGTCCCAGTCCCAGCGTTCAAGATAACTGGTATCAGGCAGGATCAAATCGGCCAGACGACTTGATTCATCATAGACGATGTTTGAGGTGACGGTAAACGGAATCATCTTCTCATCGGAGAGGACATCGATATTTTCCTGACAGTTGCCGTTGACATAGACTGGATTGTAACAGTACCAGAAGTAAATGTCAGGACGGCCATGGGAACCATCCTTGATCATCGGCAGCACGGACTGACATTCTCCGTGGTTGGGCAGTTTCGAGGTTGTACCGTTGGTAATTTTCAGTTTTTTTGCTTTCGGTTTAACCTTCGGTCCCTTGGGATATTTCCAGTGCGGGGCAACGGCCTTGCAACGACCACCACGGTTATTAATATTACCGGTGATCATGGCCAGCATCTGGGCGGCCCGCTCGCCATCGGTTCCATTGTAATGGGCAACAAGACCACGATAGCTGATAACACAGGCGGCCTTGGCCTTAGCAAACTCCCGGGCATATTTCTTGATGTTGGCCGCAGGCACACCACTGATCTTTTCCGCCCACTCCGGCGTATACTCGGTCAGGTGTTTTTTCAAGGCAGCGATTTTTGCATCCGTAGGTGCATTGACATCCTCTGTAGCCCGGATAAAGATAAAGGCATCCCGGTCATAAAGATTTTCCTGCATGATAATATTGTTCATTGCCAGCAGGACGGCAAGATCGGTTCCCGGACGTACCGGTTCCCATTTAGTGGATTTTGCGGCAGTATAGGACAGCCTGACGTCAAAGGTAATACAGGGAACATTTCGTTCAACCATTGCCTTGACCAGCCGCTGCGCCGTTGGGATATGATTGGTATGGGCCTCGAGCACGCCGGAGCCGAAATTCAATACATAATCAGTATTATCAAAATCCCAGTTGTCATAATGATTACCCCAGGTCAACTCCTGGGCAACCCATTTTCCGCCTTCGCAGATCGAGGTATGTCCGGAGATGGTCTTGCTGCCGTAGGTGCCCATAAAGACCGTTTTCGGCAGTTTGGAAGAACTTCCTTTGGCCCGACCGTAATGATACATGAACTTTTCCGGATGCCCCTCATCGCGCAACTTTTTCATGCGGGCCGCCAGATCTGTCAGAGCCTCGTCCCAGGTGATACGTTTGTATTTGCCGTCTCCCCGTTGTCCGACCCGCTTGAGGGGATAGAGAATTCTGTCCGGAAAATAGACCTGGTTGATACCTGCCTGTCCTTTAGCGCAGATTTTTCCCAGGCTGCGGATGGAGTTGGGCTGACCTTCAATTTTGACCACGCGGCCATCTTCAACAAAGGCGATCTTTGGGTCACGGGTTACACAGCTGTAACAGACAGTGGGTATGGCCTTACGTTCCTTACCGGTATCCGGATTAAAATCCCGGCCTCCCTGGGCAAGCTCTACCGAACCGGCCAGGGCATTGCCGACCATTGATTTGCCGGCGGTCATCAATACACCGCTGGCCGCAGCCAGTTTCAACACGTTGCGGCGGCTGATTTTTTTCATTATTCTATTCCTCCTGTAAGTAAAACAGATTGTTTGTCCTCTGTTATTCAACAATATCCCGATACTCTGCCAGCTTGTCTTCCTTTTTAAAGGTATAGTCAGCCAGCACACCGTCCGGATCAATGTAGAAGATATTAGGCATAGTCTTTTCTTCCGGCTTCAGGGTTGTCTTGTCACGATTTTGCAGCAACTTGAACTCCTTGGCCAGTTTTGCAACCTCGCTGTTCGGATCATTGAGATCACCAAAAATACGGGCGCCCGGTCCGCAGGTGTTGACACAGGCCGGTGTCACGCCCTCATCCATGCGATGAACGCAGGAGGTACATTTGACAATTGCATTCTTGGTCTTATCTTTGCCAGACAGCTTTCGCTTGTTAAAGGTGCGGGCGCCATAGGGACAGGCATCAATGCACTTACCGCAACCTGTGCAGGCATCATTATCGATTAAGATCAGACCATCAGGACGTTTATAGGTGGCACCGCCGCGGTATCGGATTTTTTTGCCATCCGGAGTCACAAAAACCCGGCGATCTTTCGGGTATTCCGGGCAGGCCTTGACACAGGGAGGAACCGTAATATTTCCCACTTTTTCCGTCCCCTCACAGTGATTGCAGCGTCGTGGTAACAAGGTTCGCCTGGTATCAGGATAAGTACCGGTCACAACCTGCTTGACAACGGTCTTAAAGGCTCCCAGCGGGACGTCATACTCTGCCTTGCAGGCTACCGTACAGGCCCGGCAACCGGTACAGCGACGCAGGTCCATTATCATTACCCAATGCGGCGCTCCGGTCTGGGCGGCTTTTGCCTCCTTTGATTGCAGCAGGCTTACTGACGCAAGTCCGGCTGCGGCCAGAGAGGCCCCGGTGACCCGGAGCATATCCCTGCGATCATTTGTTCTGTTGGTGGTCATGACCTCCTCCTTAGTGCTGTTTTATAAGAATCTCAGAGCATAGCTCCAAGTACAGACATCTATTGTCTGGATATGTTTGTGGTCTGCCTGCAGTTACTGTTCGAGTTTTGCTTCCTGCTGCCCTTCAGCCGGGAGCACTTCCTCTTCTATGACTGTTTCCTGTTCTGCAGGAAGAGCTTCCGCCTGTTCAAGAGCTTTCTTTTCCTGTTCCTCAGCCATGGGCTCAACAACATCAAGCACTCCGTAGATACTGTTCATGGCCTCATCAATAAGCATGATGGAGTATTTTTTATTATGCACGCCGTTGCCGAATTCAACGATATTAAGTGCCTCCTGCCCTTTCTCAAACAGCTCTTCAAACTCAGCAACCTGATCTTCACTGAGTTGTTCTCTCACCTGGTTCATCATGGCAAAAGCCTTGTCCCTGGTTTCCCTGGCAAAGTCCACCTCTGTTTTGACCTCTTTCTGCCAGTCGGCCAGCATTTTCTCGTGATCCTTGGTATGACAATCCACACAGGCCTTGGCAGCTCCTCTGAGGACTTCTTCTCCCTTGAGCATTTCTTCTTTTTCATGACAGCCCAGGCAATTGGTCTTCACCTTGTTCATAAGGCTGGGTGTCTCAGGCACATCGCCATAAGCTGCACCAACAAGCAGAGCTTTCTGGTAGCTGTGATGATCCGGATGACAGCTTGCGCAGTTGAGACGGGCCGCCTCAATAAAATCACCCTCCTTATGCATGATCGGCTGATGACAGTCTGCACACTGGGCCTTCTGTCTGGCCACATGCTCTGTGTGCATTAATTTCATGTCTTTTCTTTTGGCCAGTGCCTCGCTGTTGCTATGGCAGCTCTCGCAAGCCCTGGGTAACAATGCTGTTGCACCGGTGATCACCTGATAATGGCAGCTCTGACAGGCAACACCGGCCTTTTCCAGGGTCTGATGGGTAATGATTTTCTCATCCGGATCAATCGGGGCGTCTTTTTTCTGTTGCTGCAAGGGTGTAGTCGGAATTTCGTGGCAGAGATTGCAGGCTGCCCTGCCCTTATTAAATTCCGCCTTTCTGAAATGGCAGACATAGCACTGGCTGGCAGGTACCTCGAAATGTTTTTCATCGCTGGCCTTGATGTGGCAGCTGGTACAGTGCATTTCCTGCCCGGGAATAGTCTTTTCGTAATGGGCTTTATGGGTAAAACCGACCTTTTTTTCCTTACCGTAGGTCAGCTTCTTATCCATGAATTTTTCCGTCGGATGGCACTTGGCAGTGGAGCAGGAGATGTCGGCAATAAGGGTAGCACGACGAACTTCTTTATCATCGGAGGAAAGATAGGTAAACAGCTGACCCAGTCCCTTGAACTTGGCATGCATGGTCATTTTTTCGCCGGGTGCATAATGACAGTCCACACAACGGACTTCAACCTTACCGGATTTACCGTGTTTATCTGCCTGCCACGTTTTGTACGGTCTATCCATGATATGGCAGCTGGTGCCGCAGAACGTTGGCCGGGCAGTATACGACTCAACCGAGAGTACACCGGCAAACCCGATGATAATGATCACGATAATGATCAGCAGAATCCCTTTTTTCATACAAACAGTCTCCTTTGTTGCAACAAAACATCCCTCAGGCAACTACAACTGCACAAAGGGTGCCAAAAGAAAACTTACTGATTTTAATGGGTAAATTAAAAAAATTGAGACAGGAATGCTTAATTAATATACAGAGAAGTGTCTATTAATTAAGCAGAGGTGAGTTGAGTGGTCTTATCAGTGGAATTGGATTTATACGCTGTCCGGTACCTTGAATTATTAGATTTTTTATTTAAGATCAGGTGGACGGAGACTTCGAGTCGTCGACCTGCTTAAATATCAATTAAAAAAATAATTCTTGTAATCACAAGTGCTTGTTAAAAAAAATCTCAGATAGTTCTACACTTTTTTTTACTGCCGGTGATGCGAAGCATTGTGTCCTAAAGACACATCCATAACTTGACAAAATGTACCTCTCAGATATATACATAAGATATGAACAAGATACACAAAGAAATATTTAATCAGTTCTCCGGTTTCGTTTGGGATAAAGGGAATATTGATAAAAATTGGATAAAACACAAAGTTAGTACTGCTGAATGTGAACAAATATTTTTCAATCGCCCCTTGGTGATCCAAAACGACGTACTGCATTCAAAAACAGAGAAAAGATTTTATGCGCTTGGAACAACTGATTTGAAAAGGACTCTATTCATTGCATTTACTGTCAGAAATAATCTTATTCGTGTTATTTCAGCACGGGATATGAGTCGTAAAGAAAGGGAGATATACAATAATGCGTAATCAAATACCAAAATTTAAGAATGAAGACGATGAAAGAGAGTTTTGGGCTACTCATGATTCAACTGAGTACATTGACTGGAATAAGGCAGAAAGGGTTACTTTTCCAAACCTTAAACCTTCCGTAAAAAAAATATCACTTCGTCTGCCGGAATCAATGTTGGAAGAACTCAAACTTTTAGCAAATAAAAGAGATGTTCCGTATCAATCTCTTTTGAAAATTTTTTTGGCAGAACGCATTGAAAAGGAACTTCGCGCACCCTGACAAGGGTATGACCTCGGTAAAACAGAAATATACATTTACTTATAAAACAACACTCCAAGTTTCAGGGTCTGCCAAAGTGAATATCTTACTCCCTTTTACTACGCAACCCGTTATCTTACGTTTGCAGCATACAGTTTTTTTGTTACATGAAAAGAGGTTGTTATGAGGAAAGACCGGACAGCATGGACTACTCGTTACGACTTACATTTTTTTACGCAGGGTCATCCGATTTATGCCAAGCAGCCTGGCAGCCTGGACCTGGTTGCCGTCGCAGAGATCAAGTGCCTTTTTAATCAGCATCTGCTCAACCTCTGAAATGAGCGAGCGATAGGGACGTGACTCATTCCCCTTGATCAGGCTGTCGATCTGCATGCCGACAACCTGCCTGAAATCATCTTCAGCCGGCTCGGCATGGTGCTGAATTATGCAGTCTTCAGCAGTAAGGACGGTGGATTTGGCAAGAACAATTCCCCGCCGAATGGTATTTTCAAGTTCCCGGATGTTGCCGGGCCATGAGTAAGCGGCCAGCTCTTCCAGCGCTTCATCGGAGATCCCCTCCACAGGAGGATAGACCTGCCGGCCGTAACGGGAAAGAAAATAGAGGATCAGATCGGAAAGATCACCGATACGCTGGCGCAGGGGCGGGATGGAAATGGTCAGCACGTTGATTCTGTGCAGCAGGTCCGGTCGGAACAGGCCCTCGGCAGCCATCTCGTCAAGATTTCTGTTGGTGGCGGCTATCAGACGGACATCGGTGGCAAGCTGTTTATTGCTGCCCAGCCGTTCAAAGGTTCCATCCTGGAGAACCCGCAGGACTTTGGCCTGAGCTGCAATGGGCAGCTCACCTATTTCATCAAGAAACAGAGTGCCTCCATCACACTGCTCAAACCGGCCGATCCGCTGTTTGACCGCCCCGGTAAAAGCCCCGGTCTCATAGCCGAACAGTTCACTCTCCACCAGTTCATCGGGAAGTGAAGCACAGTTGACGATCATAAAGGGAGCATCCTTGCGACTGCTGTGCTGACAGATAGCCCTGGCAGTCAACTCCTTGCCTACTCCTGTCTCACCGGTAATAAGTACCGGCAGGTCGGAACCGGCAACCTGTCCTATTTTTTTACACATATTCAATACTTCAGGACTGGAGCCGACAATACATTCCTTATTATCTGTCTCCTCACCCCATTGACTGTCACCTCCACAGTGCAGTTTGGCCTGTATTTTCCCGGTACTCAAGGCCTTATCAATGATAGTGCGCAATTCATCATTATCAAAGGGCTTGGCCACATAATCAAAGGCTCCGTCCTTCATGGCCTGCATGGCGGAAGAGGAATCGGCAAAGGCGGTGACCATGATAACCGGCAGATGGGGATACGATTTTTTGATAATTTTCAGTGCTGTCAATCCGTCCATTTTGGGCATACGGATATCCATGAGCACGACAGCCAGCTCTTCTTCTGTAACAGCCTGTATCGCCTGCTCACCATTTTCAGCCGTTTTTATGGTGTACTCATCGCCAAACGTTCGCTCAAAGGCATAGCGAACCGTTTTTTCATCATCAACTATGAGAAGTGTCGTCATAGGGCAAGACCAGGATCAAGCTGGTTCCTTTATTTGTACTGGAAAGAATATCAAGACGCCCGCCATGTTGCCGGGCAATATTCCAGGCTACGGCCAACCCCATGCCGGTGCCGTTTTCCTTGGTGGTAAAAAAGGGATCAAAAATATGTTTCAAATGTTCCTCACTGATCCCGCAGCCGGTATCGCTGATTGTACAACGAAGTTCGTTGCCAACTACTGCCGTACTGATGGTGAGCTGTCCTCCCCCCTCCATGGCCTGCAGAGCATTGAGTATACCGTTCATCAGAATCTGCTTGACCCCGGAAGCATCAACTTCCACGGGCATGATATCCTCTGCCAGTTCTTTGACAATGACAACTCCCGATTTCTCAATCTTGGGCCGGGTAATCGCCAGCACATCTTCAACAATACTGTTTATGTCCGTTTTGCTGACCAGGATCTCCGACTGACGGGCTGAACGAAGAAAACGGGTCACCGTATGATCGATGCGGTCAAGTTCATCCAGAATAACTTTAAGATCTTCGCCTTCAAGCGGATCCTGCTCCTCCCCTGCACGCTGGATCAGCATCTTTATTGAAGTCAGCGGGTTTTTGATCTCATGGGCAAGGCCGGTGGAAAACTCACCCAGGGCATATAGTTTTTCCGTGCGCACCAGGTTTTCCTGGGCAGCCGTGATTTCATCGACCAGCTCCTTGAGCCGCCGGGACATGGTATTAAAGGTGATTCCCAGCTCCCGGATTTCACCGACACCGGCCTCCTGAATTTCCGTACCCAGGCTCCCCTCCCCCACCTCATGGGCAGCCTGATTTAACAGCAGCACCGGAGAAATCAATGCCCTGGCCATCCACAAGCCTGCCAGGGAACCAAGTAGAGCAATAACTGCTGTTACCGCCCATACCTTACGCCTGGAACGGTCAATAGTTTTGAGTAACGGCTCTACGGAGACCCCAAGTCGAAGATACCCGACCACGCCAATCTTGCTGGAGGAAACCGGGACCACCAGATCCATGGGCTTGCCGGGGCTGCTCTGTTCCATATCACGCAGAAACTTCGGTGATTCACCCTCGTATTCTGCCAGGTCAACTGCTCTACGAGGGGCTCCTGACGTTTCAGAGACATGAATTTTCTTGCCCTGTTCGTTGTATAACTCACCATACACCAGAAAGGCATCCTTGGCTGCCAGGTAGGAACTGATCAACTCATGGATACGATAATATTCTTCATAGAGCAGAGGTTCAAGTATCTGGCGGGACATGATTTCCCCGAGCTGCAGAGCCCGTACCCGCAGATCCTGCTGGAGAATGCTTTTTTCATCACGCAGAATAAGAGTTGCCACGGTCACGGCAGTGACCAGAACCACAATAACAATGGACAGCGACAGCCGAATGGCGATCCGTTCATGGAATCTGACGGCCATGTTTAATAAAATCTGGTAGGATTACTCATTTATCTCTTTTTGCAACAGAATTGCCGAACGATACAGCTCCGGCTCAGGAAGTGCAAACCCGTCCATGCCAAGGCTGACCAGAACCTTCATTCCATCAGGATCATGGTCCATGGAAAGCAGTATCTTGAGCAGCTTTCTTTTAAGCTCCGGCGATACTCCCGGAGGAACAACAACTGGCGGCATGCCGAATTCCTCGGAGATCTCAATAATCTTCAGACGGGAAGCAAAGGGATCTTCCTGTTTAAGCAGGACATCATAAATAAGACTGTCCACAGCAGCAGCATCCGCCACTCCCGTTGCCACTGCTTCAATGGATTTATCGTGGCTTTCAGTATAAAATGTTTTCTGAAAAAACTCACCGGTGGTATACCCCATCTGATTAATCCTGGCTGTCGGATAAATATATCCGGTCAGGGAAAGCGGGTCTGTAAAGACAAAAACTGCCCCCTCCAGATCCATCAGTGACCGGGCCGGACTGTCCGAACGGGTGACAATATACGAATTGTAGTACGTTTTGCCATTCATGACCGGTACGGCAAGGAGTTCAAGGCCAAAGGCCTTTCTTCCCGAAAGGTATCCCCCGGTACAGGTAAAGGCCATTTGCACCTTTTCTCTGGCCAGCAGATCATTGATCTCCTCATAGGTGCGGCGCTGCTTGAGCAAGACCGATGTTCCCAGTTTTTCTGCCAGGTAATCCTGAAACTCGTTGAAATGAACCAGTGTCTGGGCCGGCGAGGCCATTGCAGATACGGCAAAATAAAAAGTTGTCTGCTTTTCGGACCGGGCCGAAGGTGTTGCCGGCATCCTCAGTACCATACACAGTAATAACCCGCACAAAAAAACTCTGTTTTTCATACACCCTCCTCTCCTGTTCAGGGTACGTTCCTCTCACAAAATAGTATATCAAAAAACAGAATATGCAAAAAAACAATTGACATAATCAATGACAGGTTTAAATTAATCGTTAAATAGCGATATATGAATAACAGAAAAAACTATCCAATGAAAGCATTTATTCGAGTTATGAAGGCGCTGTCTGATCCCAATCGGGCCCGGGTGCTGAAATTATTGCAGGAAAAAGAACTCTGTGTCTGTGAGATTCAAAATGTTCTGGGACTGGCCCAGTCTACGGTATCCAAGCACATGAAACTTCTTGAAGATGCCGGCCTGGTGAACAGGAGGCGGCAGGGCACCTGGATACTCTACAGCCTGGCAGACGGCAGCGAGACGGAATACGCAAAAAGCATGCTCGCTGAACTCCGCTACTGGCTTGATGATGATGAAGAACTTAACCGTATGCGCAAGGAGTTGCCTGATGCAGCGGTTCTGCGAGACTGTCGTGTAAAAAAATAAGAGGAAAACACATGGAACCTATTCAACCCATCGACTGTGGATGTCCTAAAACAGAATCCAGCCAGATAGCTGGAACCAGGAGAACAAAAATGAATATGGGCAGGACTGTTAGTATCGGCCTGCTCGGCTTTGCTCTCTGGTACGTGATCTATAAACAGCTGGAGCCCTTCTCCCACTTTTTTGCCTATTCGCTGCTCGGCCTTGAAAAGGGCAGTCATCTTGGCGAGGCCATCCAGTTTTTCGTCTATGACACACCCAAGGTTTTGATGCTGCTGACCCTGGTTGTCTTTATTATCGGCATGCTACGTTCTTTTTTTACCCAGGAACGCACCCGCAAATACCTGGCCGGCAAACGTGAAAGCGGCGGCAATGTCATGGCTGCCGTGCTGGGCATTGTCACTCCGTTCTGCTCCTGTTCTGCTGTGCCGCTCTTTCTGGGCTTTGTCCAGGCCGGCATTCCTCTGGGTGTAACCTTTTCGTTTCTGATTGCAGCCCCCATGGTCAATGAGATTGCCCTGATACTTCTCTATGGACTCCTTGGCTGGAAAGTTGCTGCCCTCTATATGGGAACCGGCCTGATGATTGCCATTGTGGCCGGCTGGGTGATCGGCCGCTTCAAGCTGGAACACTGGATCGAAGACTGGGTCCAGGAACTCAGGGCCGGTGAAGCCGTTGTGATTGAAGAAAAACTGACCTGGGCCGACCGGATACAGCGCGGTAAAGAGGCGGTACGCGACATCGTCGGCAAAATCTGGATCTATGTTATTGCCGGTATCGGCGTGGGTGCCCTTATTCATGGATATGTCCCGGAAACATTCATGGCATCAATCATGGGTAAGGATGCCTGGTGGTCGGTCCCTGCTGCCGTTGTAGTCGGTATTCCCATGTACTCCAATGCCGCAGGCATTGTTCCGGTTGTTGAGGCCCTGCTCGGCAAGGGTGCTGCCTTGGGTACCGTGCTCGCCTTTATGATGAGCGTTATCGCCCTGTCCCTGCCGGAAATGGTCATCCTGCGCAAAGTGTTAAAGCCAAAACTCATTGCCGTCTTTATCGGCGTGGTCGGGACAGGAATTCTGTTTACCGGATTTCTGTTTAATTTGATTATATAAGCCAACAAATCATTTCAATTTGTAGGAGCCCAGTCCCCTGGGCGATTCCGAGTATATCGCCCAAGGAACCGGACTCCTTAGAACACTACTATTAGAGGAGAATACTCATGGAAATCAAAGTATGCGGTCCCGGATGTGCATCCTGCGAACAGGCCCAGAAAGTCGTTGAGGCAGCCGTTGCCTCCAAAGGCGTTGACGCAACCGTTATCAAGGTAAGCGACTTTGCTGAAATTGCTAAAATGGGCATTTTTTCAACTCCTGCAGTGGTCATTGACGGCGAGGTAAAATGCGTGGGCCGAGCCCCGAAACAGGATGAAGTTGAAACGTGGATTAGCTGAAGATCGCTGTCTGGTGAATGAAACGTAATGGATTCACTGCAATATTCGTGTGTCCTCCACGTATAGCAAAATTCTGCCGATAATTTACCAGCTGAAGCGGAATTGACCGAGATAGTCATCTAGTTCTTTGTGCTGTTCCGGCGTCAGCTCCGGGCAGTCCTCGGCTCCCTTGCCACCTTCCATCATTAGGGATGCAAAAACAATGCATGTGGGCTGGCCACATTTACCACAGTTGGTTTTGGGTAAAAATTTCAGAATGGCAAACGGTTGCGGCCGTGGAGCTGCCTCAAAACTGGGTGTAATGGAATCTCTTTTTTCCCAGGCATCGTTAATTTCCTGTTGAAGCCATCGCAGAATTTTTTCTGCCTCCAGCTCATCCTGCAAGGCATTGATGGCAATATGATCGGCATAAACGGAAATGAGTTTCCCCTGGCTGCGGAAAGTAACGGAAAGAGGATCTTTGGTAAAAGTATCACCACCCAGCACCGCATTGAGGTAAGGAATCACCTCTCCGATATCCTGCTCCAGCCTGGCAATACAGTGAACGGTTTGGGCCTCAGGTCTGCATGCCGCAACACTCATCTCCTTTTTCCAGTTTGTTAAAAGCATTTGCTCCTCATAATGTTGAGATAAGACTCCTTATGTATGCCCTCTCCCCTTGCCGGTCCTCTGGCCGAGAAGGCCGGGTACCGAAAAAACATTGGCTGCTGAAATATAGCCAATTCATGAGATTACAAAAAACGAAAAATTCATTTTGCGACAGCACTGTATGAACCATAAACGAATTTACTGAGAAAAAACTGTATAAAATTGAGCTGCAATCTACATGTTTTCCCTATATCCGTATAGATAGATTTGAGCAACTCATTTTTTGAGTGTCTCTGTGATTCGACAATTCTCGTTACAGCTCGACAATTTTGTCGAATATTGCACATGCCAAACGGATGTGCACTTTTCTATTATTATTATAATATATTGATATTATTAAAATAATATTAATGTACCAGGATTAGCACGTCAGTTGCTCTGATAAGGTCAAAGCAAAAACAAAACGTCATAACGACAACTAATTAAAAAAGGCCCCAGCACGGTGGCAGCCTGTTTCTGCAACCGGCCAGTGAAAAAGAACGAACGATCCTGCGCCAGGATGATAACATGTGGCTCTATATCCCCAACGTGGGTAAACCTATCCGCATCACCAGCCTGCAATCGTCGTAGGCGGTGTATTTAACAACTCTGACATCCTCCGCCTGGATTATGGGGTTGAATATGCCGCCGAGGGGATTAAGGACCAGGGAGACACCTACCTGCTCGATCTCAAGGCAAAATAACCTCGGTTGCCTATGACCGGCTGAAGATGACGGTTGACAAAAAACACTCCTGCCCATCAGGATAGAGTGTTACGCTATCAGCGGTATGCTGATCAAAAACCTGCAGGCAGACGATGACTTCACCTTTGAACGCGAAGAAATCGAAAAAAAACCTTTAAATGGGGCGGTTATGTTGAGCTTAAATTTGATTACCTGGACATTAACCAGGGAGGAGCGCTGACAACATTTACCTTTCCCGATAACCCCCAACTACCATCGACCGGTTCAGCCCAGTCCGCAGATCGACGGCTCATACGTGAAGGGAACAGCCAGTTTCAACTGGCTGCTCAAGGCGGCCGGGCAGCTAAGCTCTATCTTCTGTACCAAAATACGGACTTAGACTTTCTCCTGTCTACCAGCAACAGCCGGTCCAGTCGTTTCGGTGCTGATTTTTCAAGAAATATCAGTACCAACTTTGAAATCCATGGAGAAGCTGCCTATATCCTGAATGCACAAAAACTGCTTCTGCTTGAGAACGGGTCAACCCGGCAGAAAAGGAATAACGTCTTCAGCGGCCTGCGTTACCTGACGAAAAAATGATCTGACAGCTCTTATCGAGTATTATCACAAAGGCAACGGCTACACAGAAGACGAACGGACTCCTTTTTACCGACAGGTTGCCCATGATGCCGTGCAGGTTGACAATCAGCATTCCGACGCTCTATTACAACGGATCAGAGAGTTGAGCCTGCGCGGGTACGGCAGACCTTACGCTGGCCGCAACTACCTGTATGCCAGATTCACGCAGAAAGAGCCCTTTGATATTCTCTACTTCACCCCCGGCCTGACAGCCATCGTCAACCTTGACGACCGGAGTGCATCCATCATCACGGAAATTTCCTACACCGGTTTCACCAACTGGGAGCTGCGGCTGCGCTTTTCCCTGCTCACCGGCGGATCGTTTACTGAATATGGTGAAAAACAGACCAGTAACAAGGTGGAGCTCCGCTTGCGCTGTTTTTTCTAATTCTTCTTCAATTTTTTCCGGGAAGACTGCACTGCCGAAATATCCCGGATGGACAGGTTTTCTGTCACAACACGCATAGTCGGTTATGCTCGCTGCCCATCCTTTTTTACAAAAAGAGCGAAAAAATGAATCAAATATGCTAACAATCAATCGTAATAACAATAACGGTTAGCTGCTCTCATCGCTGATTACATGTAAATTCTGTTTTCCCCCATTCACAATGAACAGGCATGAGAAACAACGACACATCACATAAGAAGCTCTTCCAGTGCTGGATGGTGTTACTGTTGTTGCTGGCAACGCTTGCACCTGCGAGTGTACTTTCGAGTTCATGCTTTTCTACTGCACATGCTCCATGCTCCATCTCATCACCATTCAGGGTGTCGCTTACTCCAGGTCATCATGTCCCTCAACCAAACAAGGGAGAAATTTGCTGTGATGCTGTAAGAAAACCGACATCTTCTCAACAATGCCATTGTGAGCAAACAGGCATTTCTGACTTTTTACGACCCCCTGCAATTATACCACCACAGAATAGATGGGATAATCAACCGGCAGAACACCTGAAAGTGTTATCCCGGACATGGATCAACGTCCCGATATTGCAGTCCTTTCCATCTCACGGCCTTCAACGGCAATCCATTTCTTTTGCCTTAAGCGTGATCAAGACAACTGTTCTGCTGATTTGATACCTCCATTTGCTGTATCTGTATCAACAGTTACTTGAGGCCATTTTACAATTTGAGCTAATTTGACTCAGGCATGTATCATGGCGCCTTGCGTTTAATTGCAGAAGGAATTGAATAATGAAAAAAGAAACAACTACAGGTTATGTAAAAAAAGATACTGTCTATATTCTGATTGCCATAGCTCTGCTGGTCGGTTTTCTCAGTGGAGTGGTTTTTGCTGTTTACAAATCGCCGGGAAGGAGCGGAACTCAGTCGTCCACGGCAAGCCAGCAGCAGGCAGGCGGACATGATCTGGCGAAAGTGGAACAACAGGTAAAGGCCACTCCGGATGATCCCGGAGCCTGGGTTCACCTGGGTAATGCATATTTCGATGCCGATCAACCAGCTCAAGCCATAGAGGCCTACGCCAGGGCCCTGGAACTTGCGCCGGGCAACCCTGATGTGCTGACTGATCTCGGCGTGATGTACCGGCGGAACAAACAGCCGGATCAGGCTTTGACTGCCTTTGACAAGGCAATTCAGGCAGCTCCCGATCATGAGCAGTCCAGGCTTAACAAAGGCGTGGTTCTGCTCTATGATAAAAACGACAAGGCTGGTGCTTTGAAAGCATGGGAAGAGCTTATTGCAATAAACCCCATGATGCAGATTCCTACCGGGCAACTCCTCAAGGATTTTGTTGAAGAGCTGCAAAAAGAATAACTCCTGAGATCTGAAACCGGCAACCATATGAAATTAATAGAAAAAAATGGACTGGTCCTTGGTGCAACACGGGGGATCGGTCGTGCCATTGCACGAAAACTGGCCGGGCAGGGAGTCCGTCTCGCCCTGCCCTGGTTTGACTGGCCCGACTCCTGTCGGGAGATGGAAAAGGAATTTGCGGCTCAAGACAGGGGTCACATTACCATGCAGGCTGACCTGCGTGACCCGGAGAGTGTTCATGACATGGTGCGGGCTATCGATGCACAGTTTGGAAGCCTGCATATTCTGGTCAACAACATTGAACGGGGTGGCATGCCGATAGTGCATGGAAGCTACCTGAAGAAGATAAACCGCGAACAGTGGCAGCTGGAAATGGACACGACCCTGCATGCCAAGTGGCTTGTTTTTGAACAATGTCTTGATCTGCTGCGCAAGGCAGAGCAGGCCTCTGTAGTCAATATTTCCTCAATCGCGGCAATAACAGGACGCGCTGGACCGGCAGGAATGTTGTTCAACGACGGCTATGCAGCGGCAAACCGGGGAATTTCCTCGCTTACCGAGACCTGGGCCCGTATCGCTGCACCCGACATACGGGTCAACGAAATCATGATAGGTCTCATTGACCAGCGGCACGGGCCGGGAACACGGGGCTGGGATCTTCTTGACAGAAAGAGCAGGGAAAAACTACTGGCACATACCCTGCTGGGCAGGACAGGGACCCCTGAAGAGGTGGCAGAGGCCGTTCTTTTTCTGGTACGGGATGCGGATTTCATGACCGGGTCAACGATCAGGTTAGACGGAGGGTACGTGCTGGGCGGGGAAAAGGTGGATCCCATGCCGAATGGAGTCGTGTAGCAGTTCCCGGAATAAAAGATAAAAAACAACCAGCCCG
>CAZKBZ010000001.1:53534-79496 GCA_964551175.1 uncultured Desulfobulbus sp. | reverse complement strand
ACCTGCTACCTTCTACCTGCCTGCCTACAGGTCCAGCACCCAGTCCGGAATCCGGTGCAGGATATAGTTTGTCACCATCTCTCTGGCATCATCACCTTTGCCGGGATTGACTTCACTCATTACCTCATCATAATCAAACCAGCAGAGTTCTTTGTCGTCCTTGCTGTACACGGTCAGGATACGGTGATTCTGCTCTTCTATATCTTCTTCTTCCTGTATGGCTGCAACGATTCTTGATGCCTCTTCATAGGATAGAAATCGAATTTCTTCTTCACTCATGGAAACCTCCTGTCAACAGATCCTGGAAACAGTAAGAAGTGTGCCTTGAAAAATATCGGAACGGGCTGCTGACCAGCCATAAAAAAAGGGCGGAAGATGGAAATCTCCACGCCCCAGAAATGTGATCAGAAAAGATCAGGCCGGTTTAACAACTGCACCGGAACGGATGCACCGGGTGCAGACATTCATACGCACAGTTCGTCCGCTTTCGGTGACAGTCCGAACTTTCTGCAGATTAGGCAGCCAGCGGCGCCTGTTTTTATTATGAGCGTGACTGACATTATTACCCGTTGCCGGTCCTTTACCACAAATTTCACATTTACGAGCCATGATATATTCTCCTTGCAGGGATAGTATTCTTTGAACCGCATATTTTTACCTCTGCCCTCAAAAAAAAGCAAGCTCTTTTCCACAAGTAGCGGAGATAGCCATTGTCTGTCCGATTATTCGCAGGCGGTGGCTGCTGCTCCCCTGTTTCTGCATGCTGTTATCCCCTGATAAAGGAATACAAATACCGGCAAACAGGTATTTATGTATACCGCTGGTTATCGTATATAGATAACAGGAGGAAAAGATATGAAAATAAGACAAGATCGTATCTGTATCAAGTCCGGCTTGCCGCTTTCCTGCCCTTCTATCTGTACAATGTGCAGGCGTTCCTGTCACCTGGCCGGAAGCAGAGGTAAGCGACCTTCTACGGGCAGCACATATAAATCCGCCCGCAGATCACTCCAGTAAGCATAGTCTTGTTCTACCCTGAGTAACACTTAGCCATCGGACGATCCTATTCAACAGGTACTGTTTTTCAGACACAGCAAAAAAAACCGTTTTTCTGTTTCCTCTTTTCTTCCCTCCTCCTGCACCCCGGCCGCCTCCTGCCGGGGTGCATTCTTTTCTCTAACCCTCAATGTCCATATCCGTATTGCAGACAAGAGCGATTTTCCTGTGAAACCTCATCGTCTTTCCAGGAAACATACGATATAATGACCCCATGCTGACCAGTCTGCGCGGAAAACTCATCCTGATATTCGTTGTTCTTACCGTATCGGTAGTGATCATCAGCAGTGGTTATGCCAGATACAAACAGCGACAGTTTGCCCTGAACCGGGCCAGCGAGCGGGCCATGGTCGACCTGCAGCTGATCTCCACCGATATTCAGTCCGTCTTCCGCTGGATCATGCGTGACCTGCTCGTGCTGCGTGATCTGCCAAGTCTGCAGCTGGCCATCAATACCCATAACGCTGATCGGCGCCGTACGGCTTTCCTGGCAGTTGAAAAGGAATTCCTGACCCTTGCTGCACACCACCAGATCTTTCAACAGATCCGCTTTCTGGACAATACCGGCAAAGAGATCGTACGGGTCAACACCAAAGACGGCAGGACATGGCTGACACCGGTACCGGAACTCCAGGATAAATCCAGCCGTTATTATTTTCAGGCTGCTGCAAGGTTGAAGCCTGGCCAGGTCTATGTTTCTCCCATGGATCTTAATGTAGAACAGGGGAAGATAGAACATCCGCTGGTTCCGGTTATCCGCTATGCAACCCCTGTTGTTGGCCAGGATGGCGACATTAAAGGCGTGCTGGTGCTCAACGTCTTTGGTTCCACTTTCCTGCACCTGTTCCACACCCAGCAGGAAAATACAAGGCATGGGGAACGGTTCTTTCTGCTGAACAACGACGGCTATTTCCTTTATCATCCCGATTCGGGCAAGACATTCGGTTTCATGCTGGGGACTGAGGAAACCTTTGCCCGCTATGAACCGGAACTGGCACCCCTGATCCAGTCTGCAGAGAGTGGCATCACCATTCAGAAGAGCAATGAAACTTCCAAGCAGACCCTGTTTGCCTTTCAGCATATTCAACCGGTCTGCTCCATTTCCCCTTCTGTTGACAGCCACAGTCCCGAACTGGAAAATCGCCGGTGGATTCTGCTCACTACAGTTGATGACGCTGATCTACTTGTCGGCTTTAATGAATACGTACAGTCCTTCCTGCCCTTTACACTTCTGCTGCTGGCCATCTGCATCGGGGTGGCAGTTATTGTTGCCTGGAACTGCTCCCGGCCTGTCATCTCCCTGGCCGAGGCTGCCATGCAGATACAGGACGGTGATTTTTCCGCCCGGGCTGAAGTCTACACCACCGATGATATGGGTAAATTCGGCAACCAGTTCAACAAAATGGCTGACAATCTTGAAAAAACAATCAACAGGTTACAGATCTCCGAGTCCAAGTACCGGCAGATCTTTGAGAACTCCCGTGACTGTATTTTCGTGACTGATACCGATTGTAACATCACTGATATAAACCAGGCTGGACGCAGGCTGTTAGGGGTTGACGACAACTGCCCGCTGGACAGGTTATCCCTCAACTGCTGCAGAATCAGCCATGACAGTGAGGATGACACACCAGCTCTCCAGCAGGAGATGCGCTCAAAAGGATATGTCAAAGACTATGAAACCACGCTGCACCGACCCGACGGCACTACCCGCTACTGTATAATGACCGCCTCTGCCAGGTTTGACGAGCAGGGTGAGCTGCTTGGCTTCGAGGGAATACTGCGTGATATCACCGATGAAAAACAAAGACAGGAGGCAGAACAATCCTCCCGCAAACGGCTGCAGGAAGAAATCGTGCTGGCGGAGGAGCGGGAACGGCGCCATATAGGACAAGTCCTGCATGAAGAACTGGCCCAGAATCTTGCCCTTGTCAATCTCAAACTGCAGGAAGCAAAACAGCAGGCTGATCAACTTCCGCATCAGGACAATGAGGGTTCCGACATCAGCAGCCGGTTGTCCGAAACCCGAAAACTGATCACTCTCATGATCAGCCAGATCAGGACCATGATCTTTGACCTGTTCCCGACGGTACTTGATGACCAGGGACTGGTGCCGGCAATGCTCTGGTATGCAGACCATTTCACCAAACGAACCGGAATACCTGTTTCCGTATACGGTATGTCCGGATCCCTTGGCCTGGCCGAGTCACAGAAAATATACCTGTTCAGATCATTCAAGGAGCTGCTCCATAATGCCTGGAAACATGCGGATACAGAGGAAATTGTTGCAACAGTCAAGAAAAAGGATAATCATGTTCGCTTGACGGTTGACGACGAGGGCAGAGGATTTGATCCTGATAGAATAAACTCCACCGCAGGCGAGCACAGGGGGATAGGCCTGATCAGCATAAAACAGTGGATTACAGCCATGGAGGGAACCATGTCCATTGAATCACAACCCGGTAAAGGCTCCAGGGTAACCATTGATATTCCCATTTCTGAGCATGACCGGACCACATGATTACCGTTTTTCTTGCCGATGACCATCAGATGTTCCGCCAGGGATTACGAACCCTGCTTGGCCACACCTCGGAGATCGAGGTTGTAGGTGAGACAAGTGATGGGCAGGAGTGTCTGAAGGAGATTGCAAAACTCAAGCCCGATGTTGCAGTTCTTGACGTTGCCATGCCGGGACTGACCGGTATTGAGGTGGCCAAAAGACTGGAAAAAATTGCACCCGATACCAGAGCCCTGATCCTGACCATGCATGCGGACTGCTTTTTTGCCGTTGAAGCGCTCAAGGCCAATGCCCTGGGATTTATGCTCAAGGAAGAAAGTTTTGACATGCTCATCGACGCCATCAGGGCGGTAGCCGCAGGAAAAATGTTCATCTCCCCCACCCTGGAAACCCCGGTGTTAAAGGAATTTGTCAATCTGGCCAGGCTGTCTGCAGACAGTTCGGGAAATATCCTTACCCAGCGGGAGCTCGAAATCCTGCAGCTGGTCGCCGAAGGCATGACCAACCAGGAAATTGCAGCCAAGCTCTGCATCTCTCCGAGCACGGTGGACACCCATCGCAAAAACATCATGGCCAAGCTGGACATCCACTCTGTTGCCGGCCTGGTCAAGTATGCGATCCGTCACAAGATCGTTACATTATAGAGAGCCTTTAAAAAAGAGGTTTCCATCACAGAATCTGGAAAAGTCAGGATCCATCCATGCTTAAGAATCACTTTGCTGCTGGACGCAAGGCAGTAATCCGTTCTGTTACCTCTTTTTCCTTTTCGCTGTTGCCGGTGATGCGGTAATACTTTTCAAGCTTCTGAAGGGCCGGGATAATATCCTTACTGTCCTTACCTTTTGCCTTCTCCTCAATGGCCACTATCTGGAGCAGGCAATGCTCTGCGTCGGGGTTGATCTGCGCCATTTTGGAGGCCATGGTATAGATGATGGCCAGATGATTCCAGGCAGTGATCACTCCAGGATCATCTTTTCCGAAAATTTCCTGACGCAGTCCAAGCTCTTCTTTGGCGAGCTCTTCGGCCTCAGCGAACTTGCCGAGATGGGTATAAATCATTGCCAGGTTGCCCAGCGAGGTGGCGAGCTTATCCCGCTGGGCAACCGGCAGATCTCTGGCAGCTGCAACTGCATCACGGCCGACCCCGGCCGCCTTCATGAATTTCTGCTCTTTATAAAAACCCGTCGTCTGGCTGTTCAGCTGCTGCCATTCGCCTCCATCTTCTGCATACAGTGAAAAAGAGCAGATCTGAGCCATGAAGATAATTGTCAATATAAGTATTCCCTGGCGCATGGTTGTTCCTCATTTTTTTTAATGATAATTATACGTTCAGCAGGCTACAAACCTACGACAAAATCAGTTGAAATTGAAGGGAATAATGGTAAAACAGTCTGTATTGATCAATTTATAGAGAAATATCCTTTTCATTGCCGAAACAAAATATGCTATCCCGACGTTTTCTTCTCTTTTCACTGTTGCTCTTTCTCTTGTATCCCTTCAACATTATGGCTCAGGAACATCCGCAGTGTATCATGTGCGGCATGGATCTTACCCGGTACACCCATGTCCGCTATCAGGTCACGGACACGGACGGGAACACTTATACAACCTGCGGGGTCCAGTGCGGTCTGCTGCTGCAGCTGAACTTAAAGGACAAATTCAAGTCAGCCACGGCAACTGATCTCTTCAGCCATAAAACTCTGCCTGCGGACCAGGCCTGGTATGTCTACCACAGTTCCGTTATCACCGACATGGGGCCCGGGTTCATTGCCTTTGCCTCTCAGGAGCAGGCAGAAAAATTTGTAAAAGGTTTTGGCGGTCAACTCCTTGACTGGCAGCAGGCACTGGCAACTGTACAGGGAGGATTTAAATGATATCCCGCACGCTTTCACGGCGGACCCTGCTGAAAACCATGCTGGCAACTTCCATTCTGACCTTGCTGCCGGCAGACCTGCTTTTGGCCGCTGATCCGATAGAACACCCGGTCAAGGGAGGGATAACGGGCGTCAAGCCCGGCCAATGCCCCAACTGCGGCATGTCCATTCCTGTGTGGGGTCGTACCCGTCATACCTTTACGCTTGCAGGAACTGCATACAGAACCTGCTCTATCCGCTGTCTGGCCGATATGGTCCGTAAGGACGGCCATTCTGCTGAAAATGTCCGGGTTGCCCTGTATCTCAAACCGGAAATCATGCTCGCTGCTGACAAGGCAGTCTATGTGATCGGTTCCGATGCGCTGGGTACCATGACCATGCATTCCAAAATTGGTTTTGCAGGTCAAGACGCGGCAGATGGTTTTATCAAAGAACATGGCGGGAAATGCGCGGACTTTTCCGGAGCCCTGACAGCTGCCGCGGCTGAACTGTCCGGATCCTACAAAAGAATTGAAAACAACCGGCTGAAAAAAGGAAAGATCGTTGAACCGGGTCCTGATGATCGCTGCGCTGTCTGCGGCATGTTTCCTGCCCGCTATCCCAAACACCACTGCCAGATACTGAGCAAAGACGGCTCCACCATTCATTTCTGCTCCACACAATGTCTGGTAAAATTTAACACTGCACCTGCAGACTATATTCAAAAACCTGTAAAAATTAAGGCAACCTGGGTACGGGTGTATCCTGAAGGCGGCTGGGAATATGCCGGCGGCCTCTATTATCTGGCCGGATCATCTGTCAGCGGCCCCATGGGACCTGAAGCCCTTCCTTTCAGACGGAAAAATAATGCTGAAAAGACGGCCCAAAAGTATGGCGGCAGGATTTTCAAATTCTCCGAGCTGACACCGGATATTGTGTTGAGGGTGCTTTAACTTTTTCTAACTTACACAGAGATACCAGCTCACATGAAACATCTTACATATTGCATCACCTTTTCCCTGTTTGTCCTTTTCCTGACAGGATTTTCCACCGCCTATGCAGCTGATTTCATCATAAAATATTATATTTTCGCTATGAACAGCGAGCAGGATCGCAACACAATAGTTGATTTTATTTCCAGTCATGAAGGCATACAAAAGGTGGAGACTGTGCTCGACCGGCACTGGGTCTATATCTACCTGGAAGATGATATCCTTGAGGACGAGCGCTTTGACCTTCGTGTCCCCCTGCGGGACATGGGCTTTCCAGTGAACCGCTGGGAGGTTTTACTGGAAAAACCTGACAGCCATGATTAACCGGAAAGAAATATCATGAAAAGAATATCAACCCTGTTACACGCGATTCTTCTGGCCTGTACACTTTGTTGTGCCGCTCCGGCCTACAGCCTTGAATACCAGTGGAAATATGTGGTCCCGACCATGGATACCCGTGAAAAAGCAGTGCAGGTCTTTGACCTGCTCAGCGATATCATCGGTGTCTATGACGTCACAGTCAATCTTGATACCAATTCATTGATGCTCTTTTATGACGACGAGAGAACTGATGAAGAGGCGGTAAAAAAGATATTGCTTAAAGCAGGGTTTCCGGTTGAAAAGATGATGCTTCTGAAGGAACCACGGGAGGGAGTGATGAACTGATCATGCTCCGGCAGGGAGTCCCGATCAACGGGATTCCCTGCTGAAGCTTGGCCTTAATTCCGTTTCTCTGGGTCTTCATAGAGAATATCGTAACGTTCCACAGGATAGCCGATCTCCTTTTTCAAGGGAATCCGCAGCTGCATCTTCTCATCATCAAGTTCTTCGTCGTCAAAAAAAACAATTACCTCATTCTTATCCAGCAGTACGGTTATATCCATAATACCGGGCAGTGTTTTAATGAATGCTGTTACCTTGTCCACGTCCTGCTGGGTCTTCATGGTGGGGATGATATACTTGTACTTGGCATCAAAGGCATGGGCGGAATGTCCCCCCAGAAAAAACATTGCTGCAAATACACCTACCATCAGTCCCTGCATAATTCTTTTCATGCTTAACTCCTTTAAAAAATTTCATCTGACGTTCCCCTGCAACCCGTTGCAGGGGAACAAAATCAACAGCAGTAACTCTGGTTCTCAACTACTATAATCAATAATTCACCTGTTTCAATCCCAACCCATCATGGTGGATGGCAACAAGAGCTCCTGCTACCATAACGGATAGAGCAACGGTTCCATCAGGTCAGCTGAAACTTCTCCCACCGAGCTGGACTGGACAATCCCTGATCTGTCAATAAGAAAACCGGTGGGATAACCTGTAATACTGTACTGGTCGGCTATCTCACCCTCGGGGTCAAGCAGGACAGGAAAAGTAATGTCCAGTTCCGCCAAAAAAATACGCACTGTTTCCGCATCCTGTTCCACATTGACGGCAACTACTGTAAAGCCCCGCTCTTTAAAGCGATCATAGGCCTGCTGCAGATTTGAAAGATCGGTCCGGGCAAACGGGTTGGCACTGCTCCAGAAACGAAGAAATACCACTTGTCCCCGGTAGTCGTGTAACTGATGCTCAACACCATCCAGATCCTCAGCGGTAAAGTTACCGGCCCAGGGTAATTTCCTGCCCAGTCCCGCCAGGTAACCGATCATCTCCTCTCCCTGGTAATTATGGAGGTGTTTTGATGCATCCTGTTTTTTCCTGAACACATGGATTCGACATTTATTCTCCCGCCGACTGAACTGGCTGGATTGTATCCAGTAGGCAAGAGTCCCGTCAATGGGCAGTCCTGAAACCTCGTCAACTACCGTGAGACCGGCTTTACCTGCAGCAAGCTCCCGTGCCGCCCCAGGATGCGCATCAAGCCAGACACGGGCGCAGCAGACGGAACAGAATACGTTGTCGCTGCCGTCCTGCTCAGCTATCTCAACCCTGGTAATGGGAATAATATCATTTCCGTCAACAATACACTGCTGCCCGGGTTGCTGCCATAAGGTGGCGGTTACGGCAAGCAGTGCAAGCACGAGCAGAAAAACAAAGGAAAAAAGGATCCGTTTCACAATAGTATTGGTCTCGTAAAATCTCTTGATTGTCGATTCTCTATCACAATATCCGGATATACCATCCAGTTACTGAAATCTTGGCACCAGTAAATGGAGAGTAATCATCAACACCGAACCGCTCAGGCAGAGAAAACCGGTCAAAAGCAATGTTTGAACAGCTGAGACCAGGGCATCCTTCCTGACCCAGGAACGGGCGCAGAGCCAGACAGGAAAAACGGCAACTGCCGAGCAGGTGCCGATAATAAACAGGGCCACAAAAACAGGTGCATCAATAACATTCTGCACCATGCAGTACAGACAGTGATGAAAGGGCAACCGCATCAACTCCGGTGCTATGACCTCGATATAGGCTATGACGGTAACAATGCAGTTGGCCAGGGACAGCAGCCCGACCAGGCTGTACAGCACAAGCGGCGATCGCACGCGGTCGACTGCCCGATAGGCCAGTATGAGCAATGTTGCCGACAGTCCATTGAGAATAAAAAAAAGATACCATAATGGCCTCTCATAGGCTGGTCCGAAAAGAGAAACCGGCATCCAGACCGTAAAACGCGAAGGAATATCGGTAACCGTCGTACAGCAGGAAACAGCCAGTTCCGAGGAACTGCGCATCCAGAGAACCGCACTGGCCGCAGAGTCGACCAGTGCAGTCAGGCTGCACAACACAAACATGGCCAGGATAAAGCGGCCTGCGGGACTGCTCTTTCCTGAAAGGGTGGCAAACCGTTCCAGGCGAAAAAGAACCAGCCAGACAAGTCCTGTAAAAAAGAGCAGAGGCTTGAGCAGCTCGAGAAAACGGGTCAAGACAGGCAGCATGTTTCTGGTCCCGAAAATGCACATTGCCCCTTCGATCTCGGAGATAAAACTGTGCAGGACCAGGTAAAAAAGGGGCCATGCCAGAAATCGAACAGCCAGCAGAACCGCCCCCAACCAGAAGGCCAGATACATCCTGTCTTCACGGCTGGTCACGCTCTGGCCACTGAGTTCTTCCCCGGACTGATCTGCAGTGAGCAATCTGATCCCACTGATGACCGCGGCCCCGGCAAGAGCTGTCGACAGCAGGTCAATGGTCAGGGCGGAAACACTCCAGGGATTGATTATCACGAAACCAGCCTTCCGTTTTCAAGACTGAGCACCTGGTCCGCCGGTTCCGTCATCTGCGGGTCGTGGCTGATAATGACCAGGGTACACCCTTCATTGTTCAGCTTATGAAACATATCCATAACCATCTGCACAGCTGTGTGATCAATGTTTGAGGTCGGTTCATCGGCAAAAAGAATATCCGGATCATGAACCAGGGCCCGGGCCAGGGCCACCCGCTGTCGTTCACCCCCGGAGAGCTGCCGCGGCAGATGAACAGCCCGGGACTCAAGACCAACCGTAGACAGAAGCTCCATGGCCCTCTTTTTGCGCTTCCTGTACTTCAGATTGGTTACCGTAAGCGGCATGGCTACATTCTCCCAGGCTGTCAACTGCTCCAGCAGCTGATATTCCTGAAAAACAATACCGATCCGTTCTTTACGATACAAAGCCTGCCGCACATCAGTGGCAAAGCTGATGTCCCGGCCCTCCACCAGCACGTGTCCCGAGGTAGGCCGGTCAAGGGCTGCCAGCAGGGCCAGCAGACTGCTCTTACCGGAACCCGATGGCCCGCCAATGGCTGTCCAGCTGCCGGCACTAATCCGGCAGGAGACATCACGCAGTGCCCACACAGGTTCCTGACCTGCCACCAGATATTTCCTGGTCAGCTGATTCCCTTCAAGCAATGTCATTATTTCAGCTCAGCAGGATTACTCATGGGTTGGCGTTCATCTGAGGCATAGGGATTCTTTCCCCAGTTGGAAGTTTTGGATTTTTCATAGGGCGGATCCTTGGCAAGGGTCCGAAGGTAGGCGACAATATCAAAAATCTGCTTATCAGAGAGAATATGTTTCCACTGCGGCATGATATGAGACAGGTTGTTGGCCTTGCCGCCCAGCTTAATGACCTTGAAGAGACGAATATCTGTCTGCATGTTCATGTAAAACCCGTTGGTATGATCTCTTGGCGGGGGCTGCAGGGCCTCATTTCTGGCTCGCGGCCCCCTGCCGTTTCCCTGCTGGCCGTGACAGGGAGTACAATACTGTCCATAAATCCTGCCGCCACGCTTGCTGTTTGCTTCTGCGTAACAGTTAACTGTTCCCGCCCACAGCAGAAAAAACACCACTGTCAGGTACACTTTTTTCGTGGATTTGCTCATAACCACTCCAGCAAAGCTTTCACAGAATAAATACAGATTTTGATGTCCCTTCATGATGCCTGTATTCAATCCGACATCGCAACTGTTAAGGGTGCCTTAATTCATTGTTGTCAGCGGCGGCGTAACAGCAGCCCGCCAGGTCGGGATAATGGTACCAACCATTGTCAGGCTCAAACCGAACAGAAAAGAGAACAAAGCCGGCATCGGGGTGAAAACGGCTGGTACAGGAAAATCAGGGACCCAGCCGCTGCCGCTGATAAATAACGGTGCAATACCGATGCCGTTGGCCACTTTCAACCAGACAATGGCAAAAAAAAGAGCCAGCACGCTGCCGCTCAGGGCCAGCAAAAGATTCTCAACGCAGATCATCTCCAGGACATCCAGGGTCTGCCAGCCTGTTGCCTTCATGATGCCGATCTCCCGCCTGCGGATTCCACGGCCAAAGCCGGAAAGGATAAGCAGGGCCGGTATGGCCAGACCAAATGCAGTTACATAAAACATGGCAAAAGTTCCTGACTGGATGTCAAAACCGCGGCTTACATACTGACTGACAATCTTCCTTGTCTGAATTCTGAGCGGTGCGGTCATATCCCATGGTTTTCCAACACTGCTTAACTGTTCGGCAATGGCGTCAGCTGTTCCGGGCCGACAGTAGACAAGAAATTCAGAGGCATAACCGGGAAGTTTGAACAGCTGGGCAGCATCGTCAAAGTTGACAATGACCATGGATGATGACCACATGGAAAGTGTTGGTTCGAGGAGTTCTCTGACCGTAAAAGGCAGGGCGGGAAAGAGTCCGAAATGAAATTCACTGCCCTTGCTCAGCCCCAGTCGAACAGCCAGTGATTTACCCATCAAGGCCTGTCCCGGTTCCGGTGCCTGCCCTTGTTGATCCATCGGCAGGGTGGCCCGGTCAATGCCGACGACAACGGCAAGTTCCTCGCCGAGATAGGTTCTTCCTACTATACGGGGCTGTACCCTGATCACACCCGGCAGCTTCTGCAGCTCTGCTCTCATGGACAGGGCAACAGGACCGTTTCGGCCATACTGATCCCTGGAAATATAGAGATCCGCTCCACCATCTACAGAAAAGACTGACTGGGACCGGACTCCCTCTGCCACGGCCATGGCGGTCACAAAGGGGAGAAGAACTCCGATAAGGCAGAGCAGGACAACACTGCTTCGCCCCCTGTTACGCAGAATTGATGCAACGGCCTCAACAAAAAGATTGGCATGTTTCTGCATGTAAGCAAAGCTCCAGCAGCAAAAGGATGACTATCCGGACCAACAGTCGCCTTTTCCTTTCATCAGGAAACCGGTGCAGCCTGCATTACTGAAAAGATGAAACCATGGCCAACCTGTCCGGGGAATAGCCGTACCCCCCTGGAACAGGATAGAGTGTGTCCATTGGTCCAGGCTGCAGACGTGGGTCGAAATCGTGGAAGTTCCAGGCAGGGACTGTCACTGCACCCAGACCTACCCCGCCGACCATCTGCTGAAACCGCAACAACTCATCACCGGACAAATCCGTTCTTTCCTGTGAATCAAACAGGATCACACAAACAACGACGAACAGCAATCCGGTCAGGATTCCCAGGTAAAGAGATACCTTCAAGAAAATCGCCCGCCGGATTACCGCCGGCGACGGCGGGTAGTGGGAGCAGCTTCACCACCTTCTTCCTGTTTTTCCTGGCCGGCGTTTGGATCAACTACGCTGATCATGGCCTGCATGGAATGGATGGGGCAGTAGTATGGATAATCACCCGGTTCACGAAAGGTATAACTGAACTTGGTACCCTTGAGCAGCAGGTAGGAAAAAAACTTGTTGTCGTGCCGCATATCGACACCGGAAATAACCCAGTGCCCATAGTTCATGGTGTTTTCCCAGACCACGGTATCACCGACGTTAATGACGGGATCAGGCGGGTAAAAGTTGAAGTTTTTAATTTTGATATTGATAGTCTCTGACTGAGCCTGTCCAACAAGGCAGAAGATGAACACTATTACTGCCAACAGACAACCTGGTAATCTCTTCATGATAATCCCTTTGCTGTTCCTGATACAAGGTGCGGATATGATACTCTATTGTGAGCTTGGCCGGTGAAGGGCAGCCACGCCTTATTTATTCACCTGGTATTCCGGGGTATGGTATTTCAACTTGACCGGATCGTGTCCCGGCCAGTCATGATCCTGCGCATCAAAAGATTCCTGAAATTTACGGGTCGGACTTTTATCATTATGGCACGCTGTGCAGGTAGCACGAGGGTCTTTGTTAAGACCTGCGTGAATAATTTCTTCATCGCTGTACGTCCTGCTGTGTTTCTTCATGACCTTGTTATATTCTTTACCGGCACCGTGACACGCCTCGCAGCTGATACCGACCATGGCAGGTGTTTTTTCCACAGAAACAAAACCGCCTGGTTTTCCGTAACCAGTGGTATGACAGGGCAGGCAGGCAGTATCCGTGGTGTAATCCTTTTGCGGATCCAGCCCGGCTTTTTTCTTGATCTCGGCCCGTTCACCGGGCTTGAGGATATCAAAAGATGTGGCCATGGGTGTATCTTTCCATGTCTTCCACACCTTACGGTGGCATTTTTTACAGGTCTTGACTCCGGCAAACTCATATTCCTGCTTTTCCTCTGCCTGCACACCAGCGGCAAAGATCAATAATACGCCGGCTGCAATAATCAATGTTCGCATAATTCCCTCAAAATAAACATTACCTGCCGTCATGCTGACGGCTTTTTCAATACGGAAGAAACCTACTGTTTTTTCTCTGCAGCAGGATCCGGTGGAATCGGCGTTCCCGTCCATTCAGGATTCTTGGCAAGTGACCTTACATAGGCCAGAACATCCCAGATCTGCTTATCTTTAAGGATATGCTTCCACTGCGGCATGATATGAGAAAAGTTCATCGACTTGCCGCCATCCTTGATGGTCTTGAACAGTTGCAGATCGGTTCTCGTGTTCATAACCTTGCCATCGGTGTGATTCCGAGGTGCCGGATCAAATTTTTCCACCTTCATCCTTGTTCCGTCACCCTGACCATTTTTGCCATGGCACGGGGTACAGTATTGGTCATACAACCGTTTTCCGCGCTTGGCATTTCCTGCAGCAGAAACCGGCACACCCAGGCCGACGATCATGCCGACAGTCAGAACAGAAACCAAGAGCTTTGCATACCCTGACTTTCGTTTCATAGTGTATTTCTCCTCTTTGTAATTAGAACTCAGGAATCAACATTCCATCCGATACTACCATAACAGGCTGGAATGCTCATTCCTATTTTCCAATCGTTTCAGTGGTCTTGAAAAACAGCAATACCGGGGTACTGCACATGCAGCACCCCGGCAGCAAACACCCTTATGATCAGGCTTGATTACTTCTGATCTTCAGGTATCCAGTTAAAGTTGGTATTTTCAGGAGTGAGATAGGTTCTGGATCCCGCCTCAATAACCTTTTTCTCTTCCTGAATAACAGGATCAGACCATACAGCCTGGCCGGTCTTCTTTTTCAGACCTTTCTTAAAATAATCGTCATTGAAAACAATCGGATCAGTCTGCCAGAAACCATAACGCTTGGTATCATAATAGGAACCTACCTTGCGGACATCGCCGTTGGAAATTCCTTCTTTAACCATACGCTTGGCTCCACCGGTCAGCATTGCCGGATCACGCTTAAGCAGTGCACCAAAATTCTGCTCCTGCAGATCCTGGTAGCGCAGAGCCCGATAGGCATCGGACTTTGTCAGCAGTGCATCCATCTCTTCCTTGTTGAAAAAACGGGCACCCTTCTGGGTGGTAATCTGCAAGGGTTTACCCTCCTCAGACACAGCCTGCTTGATCTGGAAATCAATGGGCAGGCCGGCTCGACCGGAATCAAGCTGCGGCACCCAGGTGTCTTCTGCCTTATAAAAAACAGAACGACCAAGACCGGCAGCTTCACCGTTGGTATGGCATTCCTCACAACGGCGGCCTCTTGACTGGATGGTATGCGGAGAGTATGCGTTCATAACCAGGCCCGGCATGCCGTCCTTGGTAGTCACGAGCTGAGAGTCCATAAAAATCTGGGCTCTCACCTTTTTACGCATATTCTGCAGTTCTATCTTGATCTTTTTACGTTCATCCGGGTTAGAGGTGGCGATCAGTTTTTTCTTGATCTCCATTTCCTGTTTGCGCAGCTTACCTACATCAGGACCAAGATGACTGATAAAGTACTGGTACTGAGGCCTGAACATGGAGGTCTTTCCTTCCGCATTCTTGCCAAGTATCACATCTTCCCAGTTCCGCATGGTCATGGATCCAAACCAGATACCGGTTGAAACCTCACCGGTCAGCAGGTCTCTGGACTCTGCCTTCCGATCCTTGGCATAGCCCTTGAACTTTCTGTCCACGGTCATGGTCTTGTCGCCGACACCGGAACCAAGGGTTGCGTACAGCAGTTCCAGGGTCTGGGGATCCGGCTCCCGCCAGCGTTTCCACTTCTTGTATGACGGATAGTCTTCCCGCATCAGATGGGTACCAAAATCCATGGAAACCCAGCCCGAATGACAGGCCGAACATTCCATATTCTGGACATGACCGGCAACCGTGTGAGCCGCAGGCTGTTTTTCAGCGTTGGCAAGCTGCGGAATGACATGTTCTTCACCCGTTACCTTGGAGGTCAATACCATACCCTTGTCGGTCTTTTTGACATTGGCAAGCTTGGTTCCCTTGGCAGTAACAGCGACCTCATCCCCGGCCTTAGCCGAAATATTAGGATTAGCCTTGGCCGCCTTCAGAGCCGCATCACCTTCAGCCAGTGGTGCTGTCTTGGCGACCGCATCAGGTGTTCCGTGACAGGTGTCACAGGTGACCTCGGTTGCCTGGTGGGCGGCTGCCATGGTGGTGCCGTTGCCCATTGTTTCTGTACCGGTATGGCAGTCAATACAGGCCAGACCAGCCTTGTAATGGATATCGGGCATCAGGGTATGATGATCGATACCATAGGGTGCAGGCGGGGCATTCCATTTATACCGGGGGGTCCGGTACATTTTCTCATAGTCATGCTCAAACAGACCTATGTATTCCGTACCAACCCTGTTGCCGCTGTGACAACGTACACACTGGACCGTAGGAATTGCCGTGGTCAAACGATGTTTCATCGGGTAACCACGCTTGGAAAGTGCTCCGGCAAGATCCATTTTCAGTTTGGGATCATTAGCCTTTTTGTCATTAAATTCCTTTTGAGCAGCTAAAATGGCCTTGTCACCGGTCATGGTCTGGCCATCATTGGCATAGATCATGTGACAGGCGGCACAGCCGGTTGCCCGAAAGTCACCAAGACGATGCGGCGCCGGTGAGTTGATATGACAGCGCAGACATTTTTTGCGCAGCATATCATCCACCAGCTGGCCGGATTCCTTCTGGGTTGGAATGACCTTGGTGCCGCCCTTGCCATTAACGCTGTAAGTCGCATCAACAGAGTCCTGTGCACCCCAGGCATAGCGGGTAGCATTGATCTCACCGGCTGAGGTAGCCATTAGAGAACCCTCCACCTTATGCAGCTGGTCGGCATGACAGTCGGCAGTACCACAGGTCTTGGCAACGACCTTACCGTCAGATGGATTGGCAAACATGTCCTTATGGGCAGCCGCCATATCCGTTGCCTTGTCATCACCCTGATGACACTGAATACAGGCAAAATCATGGGTGTCGGAGATTGCCTCAATTCCCTCATGACAACTCAGGCAACCACCACCCTTGGTTGCTGTCTTTATTCCGGCAAACACCTTGTCCACCGGAAATTTGATTTCAAAATACTCTTTTTCAAGCATGTGTTTTCTGGGTTTATCCCAGGCAAAGGGAACACCTTCAGGTGTGACCTTCATCATCTCGCCGTCCACTTCCTTCATGGGCAGCTCAAAACGACGGGCGTCGGCAAAATCGGTAATATCATCCACTTTCTTCATGGGATATTCCTTATCACCAACTTTTATCATCTTATTTTCAGCGATACTGGAGGTAGCTGCCATGCCGACGAGCAGAGCGCCTGTCCCACAAACCGCCAAAATTGTTGCAAGTTTGTTTTTTCTCATTCGTGCGCCCCCTTATTTAGCTGCAGCCGTGGCTTTTTCTATAAAGGCATCCTTCTTACACTTGGTCGGGAAGTCTTTATATGCCTGATAAATATCCTGGTAGATCGGGTCATCATAGCCGTCATGACAGGCCAGACAGTTACCAACCTTCAGAATACGATTCATCTCATCCTGGTTAAAAGGCCGGGCTCCAACATGGGAGGTGGATGCAATCTGATTTCCCTGGGGTGTTGCCATCACGTCAAGCGGGAAGGCAGCGGACAGGCCGGAACGATCCATCTCATAGGTGTACTTCATGCTGTCCTTGTTACCACTTGGATCCGGATCAATAGTCAACTGACCGGTACCCAGTCCCAATGCCTTGGGATTTAAGTGGCAGTCCTCACAGCTACGTACCTCGGTTCTGACCGTATGGGTGAAAACCGGGTTGGTTGCCACGGAAGAGTATCCTTCAGAGGACTGGAAGACAAAGTTATCAAAATCGCCAATGATCTCGCCTTTGTCATTTACAGCATTGAAAAATACCTGGCAGCCGGGCACATAGGTATTAACCATTCCCTTGGCGCTGATACCGAGCAGCGGTGTGTCGTAGCGGACATAGGTCCTGAACTCAGGCCACTTACCGGCAGACTTCTGGAAAGTCAGCTTGTCTTTTCCCTTGGCTGTCTGGTCATAGTTATCATGGCAGCCGTAGCACTGTGAGGTGTGGCGGGCATGACAGGCCCAGCATTCCATGCGTTCCTGATGCTGTGGAATGGAATGAACACCTTTCTTGTTGGTGATGATGGGCATCAGATGCTCACGGCCATCAAACTTGGAGAGCAGAATCGGCTCACCGTCAATGATCTTGGCATTGGTATATTTATTACCGCGGGCCGTTACCACCATCTCGTCACCGACCTTGTTTTCGTAGTTCGGTGAAACCATGCCAAGCCGGATAACCCGATCATCAGGATCAGTTACCTTGGTGGTTACGATACCTTCCTTATAAGTACCATGGCAGTCCTGGCAGCGAATCTCACACTGTTCATGCTTCTTGGAGTAGAGGTTACCGTCGCCCATGGTGTCAAACTGGGTATGACAGTCAATACACTCCATACCCTTCTCATAATGGATATCCATCATCGGGGTATTGTAATACTTGCCGTGATACTTCTCGCTGGAGTGCTTGCCGGCCATAAACGGAGTTCCGTAAAAATCGGACTCCACTCGACCTTCATAGCTCACGCCGGTCCGACCGCCGCGGTTATGACAGTGAATGCACTGCTCAGCCGGTACGGCAGTGGTAACCTGATGTACCTTGCCATGGCCCGGCTCATCCTTGGGAATGGTCGGATCAGATCCCTTGTAGAGACCGTCATTGTCATAAAGAACATGACAGGCTGCACAACCCTGGGCACGATAGTCGGCCGGGGCCTGCTTGCCTTCGTTCCAGAAATGGCAGCGGGCACAGGATTTACGCCACTGGGAGTCGGCATTTTCACCTTCGATCTTCATGGGGTTGCCCATGTCATCGGTGGTGATTACATTGCCGTCATCGTCGGTTTCCAGATCCTTGGCGGAAAAAACAGGCAGAGTGTCCATTTTTTCAACACCACCGCGATGGGCAGGTACATAGTCTTTATCATCCATACCCACGCCGGAATACTTGGAAAACTTGGAATCCTGGGCACAGTATTGATAACGCAGAGCACCTGAAATACCGGACTGCAGCCCCATGACAGTACGCCGAACACGGTAGACATGGTTCATGTCTTCCTGCTCATGACCATAATGACAGCCGCCCAGACCACATGATTTTTCAAGAATCCGCAGATTGGCAGGATTACGTGCCCCCTTCATGGAACGGGCTGCAATCATGTCGCCATGTGCTTCAGCCTTAATCAGGGAATCAGGCTTACCACTGCCGTGACAGATGGTACAACCATATGTTTCAATGGGATGGAACGCCGACATCTGTTCAATACCATCATGACAGGTCAGGCAGCTCTCTTTCACCTTGCCTCGTTTCTCATGATTAGGCAGCTTTGCATCGTCAATGACAATGGATTTTTCCACAAGCTCTTTATTCATCCACATGTCTTTTTTATCAGGCTGCTTGGAAGCCATCTGCTGGTTATACTTTGTCTGCCACTTTTTCCACTCATTAGCCGGATCATCTGCAGCATTAGCCGTATAAATACCAGCCAACCCGAAACAGACGAACGCAGTTACCGCCAGAGACAGCAAAGTCCGTGAGTGTCTGTTGCTTTTTTCCATGCAAGTCCCTCCCTTTTTAGGACCTTTGGTAGTGTTTACCCTTAAGCATGTTGTTTTCATCATGCCCCATGTACCTGCACTGCTTGCCTCGCAGCCTGTTCTCCCTCCTTTAAATAGAATAGTCCCTGCCCTTTACACACCGGGCTTTTCATGCTTCCAACAGTAAAAAAGACATAAGGCCACCTTGAAAAATTCGAGAATGTGCAAGGTGGCCATAAAAAAATTACCAATTTTTAGTTGCCTTACACTGACAAAGATCACGCAGTTTCATGACAAGTGCTTTGATCTTATTGTCATTGTTCAAGGCTGCCCCCCAGGGGGGCATCAAGGTAGACTTTGCCACTTCGACACCACCTAAATTGATAGTGTCAAAAAGTTTCTGGTCATTTCGTTCAGACATGAACTTTGCATCTGTATGGTTGGCAGGTTTGACTATGAGCCTGTGGGCATTAAAACCATTCCCGTCCCCCCTGATGCCATGGCAGGGCGTGCAGTAATGCCCGTATAGCTCATTTCCCCACGCAAGATCCGGTTCCCTGTCCTTATCGAGATCAGGTACTGGTTGCTGCTGAACCTCAACCAGCTCTCCCTCGGCCGGACCCTGATCAGCTGCCCTGGGCTGAGCCGTAATGAAGATCAGGAGCAGACTGACTGCCAAAACGGCTGCCAGGCAGTAACGCACCCGTAAACACTTATCTGAAAGCTTTTCAGCCATATCAGTCCCCTCCCATCTGCTGGGCCTGCTTGAGCAGTTGTTCATCTTCCCACCGTTTTTTGATCTGATGCCATACCCCCGGGGAGATTTCTGCAAAACCCATCAGCAGGTCTCTCAATTTTTCTACCTCATCCGGATACAGCTCAAAATTCGGCATCTGAATGTCAGGAATAAAGGCCTGTGGATTTTTCAGCCAGTTGGCAACCCACTCTGCACGCAGACGGTTGCCGAGATCACTCTGGTCAGGCCCGATGATTCCTCCCTCACCATTCCAGGCATGACAGGACTGGCAGGAAAAGGTCTGCCAGAATAACTTCCATGCCTCTTCGGTATCGGCCTCGGCAATCTCTTTTTTCTCCGGCAGATAATGAGGATATGCAGCTTTATCAGCATCGGCGAAAAAAGCGGCCAGCGATTCAGCCTGATCCGCATCAAAGCTGAAAGTGGGCATTCTGGTGGGTTCTATGCCGGTTGGACGAATTTTATCCGGCTTCTGCAGAAAATGAACCAGCCATTCCGGATTAACACGTTCTCCCTCAAAACTCAGGTTCGGACCGATTGTACCGCCAGCCTCACCAATTTTGTGACAGCCACGGCAATTATTGCGTTCAACAATGAGTTCGCCGTGCACATCCGGAGACGCCGGATCAAGCAGTACCTTGACATAGTTATCAGGGATATTGAACTCTCGAATGGAGAGAAGAAAGGTCAGCAGAGCCTCTGTGTCCTCGTCATTAAAACCGAATTTCGGCATCAAAGTGGGCATTTCACTGGTGTTGAATGCCCTGGGATTCTTGATCTTCAGTGCCAGCCAGTCGGAGAGGGTATGCGGGATGTCTGTGTCGGCAAAAACAAGCTCATCCACTCGTTTCACACCTATTCCGTTATGTTCCGGTGCATTGTAGCCCAGGGCAAAATCACCGATCTTATGGCATCCTGTGCAACCCTTGTCACGGATGAGGATTTTCCCTTTTTCTACAAGCTCAGCAGTTACATCCATTGTGGATGAAGCAGCATCCTCTTTTTTAAGACTTGCCAGGTAGGCTGCCAGCAGACGTGCATCCTCATCCGGTACCCGCAGGTTGGGCATTACGGTTTCGGGCCAGTATTTTTTGGGATCTTTTATCCATGCATAAATCCATTCAGGATTCATTTTTTCCCCTGCTCTGGACAGATCCGGACCAAACCCTTCATCCTTGCCGTCCACTGTGTGGCAGCCAAGGCAGCCAAGGTCATCAAGTTTGCCGGCACCTGCTTCCGCAAGATCAGCCTTCTGCATCTCTGAACGGACAGCACCATCTGCAGATTCAGGCTTGCTCAAAGAAAACAGATAGGAGCTCATAGCCATGATTTCATCATCGGGCAACTCAAAATCAGGCATTACCGTACGGGCCAGATAGCCCTTCGGTTTCTTGACCCAGCTCATGGTCCAGCCGGGATTGGTTTTGGTTGCAAGCTTTGTCAGGACAGGTCCGATGGATTCCGACCGCTCATTATTTTTAAGAATATGGCAGCCAAGACAGTTATTCTCAAGGTAGAGAGACCTCCCTCTGGAAAAAACCGGTGCGTCGACAAGTACAGCCTGCTCAGCTACCGCAGTGGTCATCGGGTGGCATCCCACACAGGATGATTCTGCCCGGGTCCCGGGCAGAAACGGTTCAACCCAGTTATGGGATTCTCCGTGCGCCTCGTGCGCCTCCAGGGCAACCCCCTGCCCGGCATGGCAGATAACACAACCGAATTTCTCCACACTGTGCCTTTCCGGTGCAATGTGTTCACCCGGATGGGTGGTCAAGGGCTGGGCAACGTCTGCAAAACGTGGATATTCCACACCTGCATGGCAGGTCATGCAGCGATCGGTGATATTAAAATCAGTCAGCCAAAGCTGTTTGATACCGGTACCCCGCGACTTGATCCCGTCAAGTCGTTTTTCCAGCATGGCCAGTTTTTTCTTCTTTTCTTCACTGTCCGACTGCTGCTCTACCTGACTGATTTCTTCCAGAGTCAGTTTCCTGTCAATCTTGTTGAACCGGCGTTGATTTTTTTTCCAGGGACGCGAAAGTTCTCCTTCTACAAGAAACACTATACCGACCATCACAAACAAAGCTACACTGATACCTGCCAGCAGCTTGACGTATTTTGTCGATAAACTCATCAATGCCATGAAAAGTCTCCTTATATATTAAACCAGGGGGTTACCAGCACATACCTGATGTGAAACACCTGGCGCAGAACCATCTTGATCGGAACCGCATACATCAGGGCCATCAGGGTCATCAGGACAAAATACCTGGTAAAATCAAGCTGTTTATAGATCTTGGCACGAAAGATGACAGGCAGGAGATAGAAGAGGGCAAAGTAAACAGCAATGGAGATCAGCCCGGTGGAGAAAGGTATGTTTTTCAGTAAAACTTCAGCATGATGAATATTGGGATCCCAGGGCTCCCAGGGCCAGAAAAAAAACCATGATGGACCGCGCATGAATTGACCGACTATAATGGCCCCCATCCACAGTGCGTAACCGAAAAGGAAATTGAACCAGGCGAATTTGCGTGCTGAAAAGTTATATTCCCCCACTCCCTTTGGGTTGTTATCAAGATAGGGAATGGCCATCAGCCCTATTATGATAATGGTGGGCAGAACGACACCTGCATACCATGGATCAAAATAAACCAGGATTTCCTGTAGTCCAATGAAGTACCAGGGCGCCTTGGCCGGATTCTCGGTACGGGAGGGTGTCGCTATTTCACCAAGAGGAGCATCAACCCCTAGAGACCAGAGAATGAGGACCAGCGTGATCACGATCATGCACATCAGCTCCATGAAGGGCAGATCAGGCCAGACGTACGGATTTTTCTCCTTTTTGGCTCCTGTCTTTTTTACAGTCTGTTTTTCTGTTGTTTTTTCCGCCATTGTTTTACCAGGTTTCAGGTTTCAGGTTTCGGATTTCAGGTGTGATTATCTCAGGTGTTGATTGTATTGCCGTCACCTGAGACCTGACACCAGACACCTATAATGGTCTTGAAATACCGCCATCCTTTCTGATGCGCCAAAAATGTATGGCCATGAAAACACAGACAACTACAGGCACGGCTATCACATGGAGTACATAAAAGCGAAGCAGTGCATTGGCACCGACAGTGGTCCCGCCCAGCAGAACAAACCGGACGTCATTGAACTTGTCAGCAATGGTAAAGGGACCTTCAGCACCAAGAAACGGTGTTGCCGCTCCCATATTGGTTCCTACGGTAATCGCCCAGAAGGCCAGCTGATCCCAGGGCAGCAGATACCCTGTAAACGACATCAACAGGGTGAGAGTAAGCAGGAGCACACCAATCACCCAGTTGAATTCCCGGGGAGGTTTATAGGATCCGGTGAGGAACACCCGCAGCATGTGGAGCATGACGGCAAGAACCATAAGATGAGCCCCCCAGCGATGCATATTGCGCAGAATCTGGCCGAAAGGGACATCAAACTGCAGATACTTCATGTCAAGATAGGCCATATCAACGGTGGGATGATAGTAAAACATGAGCAGGATACCGGTGATGCATTCGACTAAAAAGGCAAAAAAGGTAATACCGCCCATGCACCAGGTAAAACGGATCTTCATTGCGTGCTTGGGGATCCTGATCGGATGGAGATGCAGAAAAACATTGCTGCGCAGTACTTTCCCCCGGTTGACGCCGGTATCCTCAAAATCATGCCGCCAGATGGATTTCCAGATCTGTCCGGACATCATTTTTTCTTTAAAGCTTTTTTTCTGCTTCTTTTCGCTCATTAAGGCCTCCTTGGGCTTATATCACCTGTTCGAGCAAAACAGACCTGTTCAATCATCGTTGCCGGCCGTTATCCATGACTGTTGCAGTCAGGGGCCTTATGTTCAAAAAACCCTATTCTTCTGAAGACATCGCAATAACGGAGAAACCTATGCCTTCAAAAAACTTTCGGGATCATCAAAATCCTTCACCGTGTACAGAACCCCCTTGTCGACCTTAATCCTGCCGTCCTCCAGAACAGTGATACCATAGCGATCCATGGGACGCGGTGCCGGTCCTGCAAAGTTGACTCCATTGGAATAATACTTCGAACCGTGACAGGGACATTTGAACTGACGATCTTCAGGAAACCATTTCGGAGTACAGCCAAGGTGAGTGCACTTGCCAAAGATCGCATAGAGTTTATCCGTTTCCCGGACAATCCAGACCCGCTGACTCTCCATGAATTTTTCGCTGACGCTGACAACACCATACTCATCGCTCTCACCGGGAGGATAGTCATCAAGCGTACCGATTTTAAACGTGGTGGGAGGTTCAAAAAGAACCCTGGGAAACAGAAATCTGAGGCCCCCGGCAACGGAGACTCCAATTGTTGTGAAAAAGGCACCCCAGCCAAGACGGCGGAGCAGAGTACGGCGGGACTCCGAGATATTGTCGCATTGACAACAGGATGCGGGGCAACCGGTATCAATTCCCTTTTCTTCGCTCATGCGATCTCTCCTGACGTATGTATCTGACCAAAACAAAAAACAAAAGACTTGTATTGAGTCTGGCCAGTCTGCCACAAAATGTACAGAAATAAAATACCGGATAGACGGGATATCCATCGCGAAAGGACGGGATGACCCTGGAAAAAAACGTGGCAGGAATATGCCACAATGTAATATAACAGGCGGGATAAATTATTGACAGTACTGCTTCCACGTGGTAGCAAGCCTGATTACATTAATTTTTGTTGTTTTCTCTTCTTTTACAATTTAAATTTCTTCTTTCATGGCTACCAAATCCAAAAATCCTGTATGGGCATTTTTTGCATCTGTCAAGCTTGCCCTGTTCCTTCTGATTATTCTGGCTTCCACCTCCATAATCGGCACGGTCATCCAGCAGAATCAGCCGGCCGGTCAATACGTCAGTGAATATGGGGAGAGCATGGCCAACCTGATCCAGACGCTCTCCCTGGACGATATGTATAACTCCTGGTGGTTCCTGGCTCTTTTGGGAATTTTCAGCCTCAATCTGATCATCTGCAGCCTTGAACGTATTCCCAATGTTATCCGGATAGTCCGCAAGGATAACCTGGCAACGGACCCGGACCGATTACGCAAGATGCGATTCCATGCACTGGTCCCGTTTGAAGGCTCCACGGAAGCAGCTCAACAAAAGGCAGCCGATTACCTGGCTGATCGGGGCTGGAAAACTGATCGGCGTGACAGGGAAAACGGCCTGCTGCTCTTTTCCCAGAAAGGGGGCTGGACCCGCTTCGGTGTCTACATCGTGCATGTTTCCATTCTTATCGTCCTGCTGGGGGCGGTGATCGGTTCCTCAACCTTTGCCCAGAAGGTCCTGCATAAGCCGGACTTTGCCTTTAAAGGCAGTATTATGGTTCCGGAAAGCCAGGAGACGGATTTCATCTTCGCCTTTCAGACCGGGAACAAGATCGATCTTGGATTCACAGTCCGCTGCAATTACTTTACCATTGAGTATTACGACAACGGCATGCCCAAAACCTATCTCTCCAAGGTTACCGTGCTGGAAGATGGCAAGCCGGTGGTGTTAAAAGACGGGGAAACCGTTCATAATCTTGAAGTCAACAAACCGCTCACCTACAAGGGTATCACCTTTTATCAGTCATCCTACCAGCCTTATTCTGATTTTCTGATAACCCTGGCCAGTAAACAATCTGATCACGGCCACAGCTCAATCATTTCGGCGGGCAAGCAGATAGAGGTAGCGGATGAGAATGTCTCCTTTGGCATTATTAACCAGGAAACCCGTGGTGAGGCAGTACAGCGGGTAAAGATCTGGTTTTCCGACAACCAGGGAGAGCCCTCAGTTTTCTGGATGAACAACGATCAGGAAGCCATTATCAAGCGGCCGTCTGGTGAATACAGTCTACGGGTCAAGCAACTCTATGCCACCGGCCTGCAGGTCACCAAGGACCCCGGCGTCTGGTTTGTCTATACCGGCTGCGGCCTGATGCTCTTTGGTCTGTACGTGGCATTTTTCACATCTCACCGCAAAATATGGGCCTTTATCCATGAACAGGAGGGTAAACCGGTTGTGCTTTTTGCTGGCAGCGCCAATAAGAATAAAGTAGGTTTTGAAAAAATTTTCACCGCACTTGTTGATGGTTTTAAAGAATCCATGAAAGGTTAACAGAGGATCTGCCCAACGTAGTGTGCTCATTTTTTT
>CAZKBZ010000001.1:3467-53434 GCA_964551175.1 uncultured Desulfobulbus sp. | reverse complement strand
AGAATCCATGAAAGGTTAACAGAGGATCTGCCCAACGTAGTGTGCTCATTTTTTTTGAATTAAGGGTGCCTTGAAAAATTAGAGTTTTCGTTCGAGATCAAGGAACAAGAAAATTAAAAAGCGCAGCATATTAGTCATATGTGAGCATTATTAATTTTTCTGTGACACAGAGATCGGGCGAAAGGGCAATTTTTCAAGGTAGCCTCAAGAAGTAAACATACTTAAGTGGAACCCCTATGAATAGTTCGCAACTCTTTGGTATTACAACCCTGGCTTTTCTGCTGTCATCGGCATTTTACATAGGCCTGCTGATCTTTAAGAATAAAAAAATCGGCCTCATCGGCCTGTGGATTGCCATCTTCGGTGCCGCGACCCTGACTGCGGCGCTCGGTTTGCGCTGGTATGAGTCCTACCAGATGGGGATCGGCCATGCACCGCTCACCAACATGTACGAATCCCTGGTCTTTTTTGCCTGGTGTACGACCCTGTTTTATATCTTTATGGAGTTCAAGTTCAAGGCCCCGGTCATCGGTGCCTTTGTCATGCCCTTTGCCTTTACGGCCATGGCCTATGCCTCCTTTGCCAAGGGCATCAACCAGCAGATCAGCCCCTTGATTCCTGCCCTGCAGTCCAACTGGCTCATAGCCCATGTGATGACCTGCTTTATCGGCTATGGCGCCTTTGCCGTAGCCGGAGGACTGGGCATGATGTATCTGCTGAAAAAATCCGCTGTTAATCGCGGGCTGGCTGAGAATACGCTGACCGGCAGTCTGCCCGAGCTCAGGGTAATTGATGACCTGACTCACAAGACGATAGTATTCGGCTTCATGTGGCTGTCTGCCGGTATCATTACCGGTGCGGTCTGGGCCAATGAAGCCTGGGGCACTTACTGGAGCTGGGATCCCAAGGAAACCTGGTCCATCATCACCTGGTTTGTCTATGCCCTGACCCTGCATGCCCGCTTTACCCGGGGCTGGAGCGGCAGCAGAATCGCCTGGCTTGCCATAATCGGTTTTGTTTCTGTTTTCTTTACCTATTTCGGTGTGAACTTCCTGCTCTCCGGTCTGCACAGTTACGGATCCAGCTGATACGATTTCTGCTCACAGTTTGTTACAAAGAAACCCCGGCTGGACATTTCAGCCGGGGTTTCTTGCTTTGTGGAAAAATACCTGGAAACTGCTGCCTTCTTGACAAGATGAGATCTACGCATTATATAACACAGCAATGAATATTGATTCACAAAAAAGTTCTTTAATTTCAAGAAGGAGGAGTAGCAAAATGAAAAAGGCTTTAATCTGTGGTGTAGCGCTTGCTTTCCTGTGTTCACTGGGTCTTGCCGGTATAAGTCTTGCCGAAGTTGATAAGGGTCCGGCAGAGATTACACTAAAAGGTGATGCAAAAAAACCGAAACCGGCTCAGTTTCCTCATGCCAAGCACCAGGAAACACTGAAATGCGCTGAGTGTCATCATGGTATGGCTGACGGTAAACAGGCTCCCTACGCAGAGGGTCAGAAGATCGAAAAATGTGCCACCTGCCATAATGCAGATAAAATGGCAGGCAAAACTGTTGATGTTGGCGGCAAAAAGCCTCTGAAACTCGACACTATGAAGGGTGCCGGTCATGGCAACTGCCTGGCATGCCACAAGGAAGAGGCCAAAAAAGATGCAGCAAAAAAAGATCTGAAAAAATGTTCAACCTGCCATCCCAAGAAAAAATAACTGCAACCCCTCAACATTTTGAACAAAAAAAGGCTGTCCCAGGGGGGCAGCCTTTTTTTGTCTTATTTTTACAAATTACCCAAGGAGGTAGTAACCATGAAAGAATCCCTTTCTATCCTGAGTGTACTGCTGCTCAGCCTGGCACTGTTTGCAGGTATCAGTCAGGCAACAGAGGACAAAGGGCCGCCTGAAATTATACTGAAATCCACGATTGATCCGGCAAAAAAGCAAAAACGTGCCTTCTTTCCCCATGCCCAGCACCAGGAAATGTTCGGCTGCGAGACCTGTCACCATACCAAAGGTGCTGACGGCAAACCGGTCCCTTACAAGGAGAACCAGAAGAAGGAGAAATGCGAGTCCTGTCACAACACCAAGGCAGGGATCGATGAAAAGCTCGATACCTTCAAAAAAGCAGCCCATGCCCGCTGCAAAGCCTGTCATAAAGAACTGAAAAAAGCCGGCAAGGATGCGGGTCCAACCAAATGCACCGGCTGCCATAAAAAGGATTTAAAGTAAAACTTCTGAAAAAAGAACAAAAAAAGGGTCAGGTAAGCCATGCGGCTCACCTGACCTTTTTCCTTTTTCCTCTTCCCTATTGGCCTTTACCGTCACTCCACATGCATACGGGAGATATCCCCGATCTTGCGGACAAGGGCTCCAAGAGCAGTGAGCAGGTTTAATCGGTTTGCACGTACCGCTTCGTCTTCTGTCATGACCATGACATCATCAAAAAAACGGTCCACAGGTTCCTTCATTGTCAGCATATTGTGCAGGGTACTCCTGTAATCACGGCTCTCAATCATGGGCTGCACCTTTTCGCTCACAGCTGTCAAGGTACCATACAGCTCTTTTTCAGCTTCTTCGACAAAGAGAGAGGGATCAACCGTTGTTGCACTATTTCCCCTGGTTATATTTCGAATCCTCTTAAAGGAACCTGCAAGCACGGAAAATTCATCGCGGCTGCGTATCGCCTCCAGGGCCTCTATCCTTGCCAGGCAATCGATAAGGTCATCAAAACCAACTGCTGTAGCAGCCTCTACAACCTCCTGCTTCATGCCGCCAGCGGTCAGGTCATTTTCAAAACGGTGGCGGATAAAAGCCATCAACTGATCAAACGTGTCCTCCTCCGGCTCAATCTGTCCCGCGTAGCCCTCGATCGCTTTCTGCGCAAGGTCAACAAGGGATATTGAGAGGTTCTGACTGCGGATTATATTGATCAGCCCGAGGGCCAGTCGACGCTGTCCAAAGGCATCCTTGTTACCGGTGGGTCGCTCACCGATGGCAAAGCAGCCGGCCATGGTGTCCATGCGATCGGCCAGGCCGACAATGGCTCCAAGCAGGGAAGCCGGCAGTTCTCCTCCGGCACGAACCGGCAGGTAATGTTCATGGATGGCAGCAGCTACGGAAGGTTTCTCTCCGTCAAGCAGCGCATAGTCACGGCCGATAATACCCTGTAGAGAGGGAAACTCACCCACCATCTCGGTGAGAAGATCCACCTTGGCAAGCCTGGCCGCCCTCCGGGCATCCTTCTGCAGGGAAGGGTCGAGAAGCTCGGCAAGGTAAGAGGCAAGATCTGCAATACGCTTACTCTTTTCCAGCATTGTACCCAGTGAATGCTGAAAGATGATCCCAGAGAGATCATCCATGCGGCTGGCCAGACTCTTTTTCTTGTCCTCGTTGAAGAAAAAAAGACCATCTTCCAGGCGTGCCCGTAAAACACGCTCATGTCCGCTGACGGCAAGCTCTTTATCCTTGATATCCGTATTGTTCACAGCCACAAAAACCGACATCAGTGCACCATTCTCGTCAACAACCGGGAAATACTTCTGATGCTCACGCATGGAGGTGATCAGCGCCTCATCGGGCAGGGCCAGAAATTTTTCATCAAAAGAGCCGCACACACCCCAGGGGATCTCCACAAGGTTGGTGACCGTATCAACGAGTCCTTCATCAAGTACTGGTTTGCCGCTCTCTCCTATACGCTGCAAAACAGCCTTCTTCACCTCATCAACAACCAGCTTGCGTCTCACTACCGGATCTGCAATAACAGACTTTTCCTCCAGCTGTTCCAGGTAATGTTCATAGTCCCGCACCTGTACCGGATCCGGATCCATGAACCTGTGGCCCAGTGTCGTACTCCCCGCCTGCACATTTTCAACCGTAAGATCTACAACCCTGCCGTCATACAGGGCCAGCAACCACTGAATAGGACGGGCAAAACTCAGGGAACCATCAGCCCAGCGCATGGACTTGGGAAATGGAATGGAACGAAGCAGTTCTTCAAGCATTTCAGGCAGCAACGTGCCTGTTGCCAACCCTTTGATCTCTTCAACGGCCAGCAGGTATTCACCTTTTGCGGTTTCAATGATCTGCAGATCTTCAATCGCAACTCCCTTGGAACGGGCAAAACCCTCGGCTGCCTTTGTCGGGTTGCCCTCTTTGTCAAAGGCCGCCTTTTTTGCAGGTCCGATGTGTTCCTGGCGACGGTCCTGCTGGCTTTCCTGAAGGCCGTCTACTGCAAGTGTCAAGCGCCGCGGAGTTCCCACCGACTGCACCCGGTCAAATCCGAGACCAAGCTCGGCAAAGCGAACCTGGGCAGCCTGTTCCATGAAGGTAAGTGCCGGTTGAATATAGCCTGCAGGAATTTCTTCGGTTCCAATTTCAAAAAGTAATTGTGCCATTATAACAAATGGTTAGGGTTTAGGAATTTTCCGGATTATACACTCCGGCAGGTGATGCTGTGGATTTACTGCCTGCGGGGTTCGTGGACTGCAGGGGACATTCAACCGAGGCAAACGTTGAGTAACCGTCAGCAATATTTTCAACTACAACCCGGAACCAGCCGATTGCCCGGGTCTCGGCAAGCGCATTACCGACCTGTCTGCACAGTGATTCAACAGAATCCGAACACTTTGATTTCCCGGTAATTCCCTGCTGAACCAGGCTGATGACATCTTCAATCCAGATAAACTCGTTGAACCTGACAGCCACCCGGACATACCCCCAGCGTCCCATGGATCTGGGCAGCCCGTCGCCGGAACAACATTCCGATCCGGGCAGAGTTATTGGAACATCCACTTCCATGACCAGGTCATTATCATCCTGCAGCCAGCCATGCATCCGGCATTCGTACCGTTCCATGCCAATGGAGCCGGTAACAGGTACATGCTCCATGAAATAGGGAAAACCGATCTCGAGATGGGCGGCCTCGGCATTGAGCCGCTCTTTCATCTCCTCTAAAATCAGATTAAACTTCTGCAGATTGAATTCGCCGTGGAACCTGTCCAGGATTTCGACAAAACGGCTCATATGGGTGCCCTTGAACCTGTGAGGCAGGTTGACATACATGTTGACCGTGGCCACGGTCTGCTGAAGTTTCTTTTCACGATCAAGGACCGTAATAGGATAGGAAATAGTCTTGACACCGACCTTCCTGATATTGATGCGCCGATCGTCGTGCAGATTCTGGATATCTTTCATTATCAGAAGACAGAGGACAGAGGACAGGAGACAGAAACAAACAAAAAAGCTCTGTCGACTGTCTTCCGCTCAGTCAAGATACTTATGGACAGCACGTTTAAGTTCATCCATGTTTGCTGATTTAACGATATACTCTTCAGAAGCCCAGGTACCGAAATCCTCCTTGTACTCCTGATAGGCTGAACTGAGAATGACCGGCAGATCCGCATTCATCTCCTTCATCTGCCGCAACACCTCAATGCCGTTCATGCCCGGCATATTGATATCCAGAATAACCAGGTCCGGCGGACTGGCCTTGAATTTCTCCAGTGCTTCCTCTCCATTCATCGCCGAGTCCACCAGGTAACCCTCGTCTTCAAATTCTTCCCGGTATAACAACTGGATACCTTCCTCATCATCAACGAGCAGGATTTTCTTTTTTTCCTCCACCGGATTCCTCCTACAGCTCGACTTCACGCAGATACCGACAGGTATCTTCAGGGGGTATGGGATTGATATAAAAACCTGATCCCCATTCAAAACCGGCAATGCTGGTCAGCTTGGGAACGATTTCAAAATGCCAGTGATAATGGTTGAGCGACTCCGACCTGAGCGGCTGGGTATGCAGAACAAAATTATACGGCACTCCCGGGATACAACTGTCCAGACGCCTGAGAGTTTCAGAAAAAATATCCGTCAGGGCGGACAAGGATGCTTCGTCCTGATTAATATAGGATGAATGATGCTTTCTCGGCAGAATCCACATCTCAAATGGAGACCGGGGCGCAAATGGTGCCAGAGTAACGAACTTGTCGTTTTCGCACACAAGCCGTACATCCTGCTGAATTTCCTGGCGAATAATATCACAGAAAATACAACGATCCTTGTATTTATAATAGGCCAGGCTACCATCAAGTTCGGCAACCACCATCCGGGGCAGAATGGGAAGGGCGACCAGCTGGGAATGGGAGTGTTCAAGGGATGCACCGGCCGGTTTGCCGAAATTTTTAAATACCATGACATAGGAGAACCGATCATCGCGGGACAGGTCACGAATACGGTCCCTGAAGGCCCGAAAAGTGAGGATCATCTGGTCATGGGCCAGATATGCAAACTGATCCTCATGGTTGGGGCTCTCGATAACGACTTCATGGGCACCGATGCCGTTCATTCGGTCATAGAGTCCTTCTGCCTGCTTGTCAAGTTCCCCTTCAATGACCAGTGCCGGATACTTGTTGGGCACAACCCGCAGCTTCCAGCTGGAAGAATTGGGTCCCATCCACGGTTCACGTCCATAGACCAGGACTTCATTGGGAGTTGTCTTCTCGTGCTCAGGACAAAGAGGGCAGAAGCCACCCTTGGTTTTCGCCGTTTCAACTACAAAATCAGTCGGCCGTTTTCCACGCTCCCTGGCAATAATTATCCAGCGGCCAAGAATAGGATCCTTACGTAATTCAGGCATATCCGTCAGCGTCCCTGGGCTTTCTCCCGCTGTTCCTGTCTGGTCTTGCACGCTATGCAGTACTTGGCAACCGGCCGCGCTTCAAGACGTTTTATCCGGATTTCCTCGCCACATTCATCACAGATACCATAGATCCCTTCTTCTATCCTGGCAATGGCCTCGTCAATTTTATCCAATAACTTTCGTTCCCGGCTGCGTAGACGAAGCTCAAAACTGCGGTCCGACTCCATGGTGGCGCGATCATTGGGATCAGGGATGTTGCCATTCTGGCTGGTCATGTCTGCAAGTGTCTGCTCGACATCAGCAATGACATCCCTTTTCATCTGTTCAAGCTGCTCTCTGAATTTCTGCTGTTGTCTGCTGTCCATAATATACTCCGGTCATTGGTCTGCAGGCCGGTTAATGTTTCCAATCAATAATTTTAATTTGACGAACTGTTCATTTTAAGGGTTCCTTAAAATGCTTACCTGTCTGAACTCCTGGTATAATCGCCGCTCTTGCCGCCGCTTTTCTTAACCAGGCGGATAGCGGAAATTTCCATCCCCTTATCCACTGCCTTACACATATCATATATGGTCAGGGCTGCAACAGAAACAGCTGTCAATGCTTCCATTTCCACACCGGTTCTGCCCGTAATACCGACAGTGGCCTCTATACCGATGGTATGGATGTCATCATGATAGGAAAAGGAAACATCCGCCCTGGTAATAGCCAGGGGGTGACATAACGGAATCAGTGAATCCACTTTCTTGGCAGCCATGATACCGGCAATCCTGGCCACTCCCAGGACATCACCTTTTTTTATTGTGCCGGCCCGCACCATCTCGTAAGCAACAGGAAGCATGGAAATGCGTCCCCGAGCCGTGGCAACACGTACGGTCTCATTCTTGCTGCTGACATCGACCATCCGGGCATTACCGGCATCATCAAAATGGGTAAATTGTTTATCTGTACTCATAAAATTCAAGGGATCAGGATAAAATACCACTCAAGCTTCTTCCCTTTTCTCCTTTCCCTGTTTCCTGAATCAAACCTTTTCCTTCTCTTTTTCTTTTTTCAGCTTTTTAAAATGACCGTGAAACAGTCGTGAAAAAAAGCCTTCTTCTTCCTCATTATATTGATCGTCAAACTCCTGCAGCAATTCCTTCTGTTTTTTCGTAAGGTTGGTCGGGGTCTGGACCTGCACTTCGACAATCATGTCACCTCGTCCCCCTCCCCTCAGGCTGGGGACACCCTCTCCCCGCAGGGTAAAGCGTTCACCGGCCTGTGTACCTGCTGGAATTTTCAACTTGGCAGAACCATGGATGGTAGGCACCTCAACCTCGCAACCCAGAGCCGCCCTGACCATGGGCACAGGAAAACGCAGAAAAATAACCTGGCCGTCACGCAGAAAAAATTCATGCTCCGCAACATGGATAAGAACGTACAGATCACCGGAAGGACCACCCCGACGCCCTCCTTCCCCTTCGCCGGACAACCGCATGCGGGAGCCGGTGTCAACTCCGGCCGGTATCTTCAACTTGACCGTCTTTTTCCGGTTTACAAGTCCCTGGCCGTTACAGTCAGCACAGGGTTCGGATATAACCTGTCCGGAACCATGACACTGTGGACAGGTTGAACTTACCTGAAAGAATCCCTGGGAACGGATAACCTGGCCACGTCCATTACAGGTCGGACAGGTCTGGGCTTTATGCCCGGGACGGGCTCCTGAACCTTCACAGGTCCAGCAGGTCTCACGTTTGGTGATTTCAACCTCCTTTTCAACGCCATGGACAGCGTCCATAAAGGAAATCTCCAGATCATAACGCAGATCATCGCCCTGCACCGGTGCATTCGGATCCCGCCTGCGGGATCGACCCCCGAAGCCGAACAGATCACCGAACATTTCATTGATGTGGGAGAAAATATCACCCGGATCCCGGGGACCTGAATAACCGGAATTTTTCAGCCCCTCATGACCATAGGTATCGTAAATCTGCCGCTTCTGCTGATCACTGAGAACTTCATAAGCCTCAGCAGCCTCTTTAAAACATGCTTCCGCCTCAGTATCACCCGGATTACGATCAGGATGATATTTCATGGCCAGCTTGCGGTACGATTTTTTTATTGTATCTCCGTCGGCATCCCGTGATACATTCAGAATCTCATAATAACATCTGCTCATGACTGCTCATTGACCTGTTTATTTTCTATGCCTGATTTTCTTCTGTTTCTGCCGGTACAGCCTCTTCCCGATCTGCTTCCTCCCTGGCCCGACGCTGTTTGGGCAGTTCCAGGATATTTTCAAAGGTCACTTCTCCGGCGGAAATTTCACGCAGGGTCATAACGATTTCCTTGTTTTTCCCCTGCACAAGAAAAGGTTCTCCTTTCCTGTGCTGCCGGATTCGTTCAACAGCAAGATGAACCAGGGCAAAACGATTATCATCACCCACCTGGGCGAGACAATCTTCAACAGTAATACGAGCCATTTACGGCCTCCTTAAAAGAATAAACAAATAACCTGCGGCTGTATCAGTAATACAATGGAACACAGTCACAGCAAAATCAAGGGGGAAAGTACAGAAAAGGGAAAAGGGAAAAGGACGCTGACCGGTCTGTTCCTTTCCCCTCTCTTTTCTCTTCCCCTGTTCTCAACTATTTTTCAAAAGGGTTGCGCAGCAGCAGAGTTTCTTCCCGATCCGGGCCCACAGAAATGATCACCGGGGCAATTCCTGAAATATCTTCAATCCGTTTCACATAATCTCGGGCCTTCTGCGGCAGGTCTGCATAGTCCCGAACCCCTGTTATCTCTTCATCCCAGCCTTTCACCTCTTCGTAAACAGGCCTGGCCAGTCCGGTCATTCTGATATTTGCCGGCATGCAGTCAAAGGATTTCCCCTCAACTGTATACTGTCGACAGATTTGAAGTTTTGACTGCCCGGACAGAACATCCAGCTTGGTAATGGCAAGACCGGTAAGACCATTTAAGCGGACAGCATCATTTGCAACCACCATGTCCAGCCAGCCGCAACGGCGTCGGCGTCCGGTGGTGGCGCCGAATTCCCCACCTTTTTTCTGCAGTTCATCGCCAACCCTGTCACCTTCGGGGAGCTCAGTGGGAAAAGGGCCTTCCCCGACCCGGGTTGTATATGCCTTCAGAATACCAATAACCTCATCTATATGAGCCGGACCGAAACCGGCACCAATGCATGCATTGCCGGCGATGGTATTGGAAGAGGTCACAAAGGGATAGGTACCGTGGTCTATGTCAAGCTGGGTTCCCTGGGCGCCCTCGAAAAGAATGTTTCTGCCGCTTCGTCTGGCTTTATCCAGTTCCATGGAAACGTTACCGATAAACGGAGCAAGTTGTTCGGCAAACCCTTCGAACTTGGTCATGATATTGTCAAAGGAGGCCGCTTCAGCACCATACTGTTTTGTCAGATAGAAATTTTTTTCCTCGATATTTGCCTTAAGCTTTTCCGTAAACTGTTCAGGATCGAGAAGATCTCCGGCTTTAATCCCTACCCGGCCGACCTTGTCCATGTAACAGGGGCCGATACCGCGCCCGGTAGTGCCGATTTTTTTCCCACTTGCCAAGGCAGCCTCACGGGCATGATCTAGCATCTGGTGATAGGGCATGATCAGATGGGCATTTTCACTGATCATCAGACGTTCAGGAGTCACGGGCAGACCCTTGCCGTTCAACTCTTCCATCTCCTGCAGCAGTACACCGGGATCAATAATCACGCCGTTGCCGATCATACAGGACTTATCTTCATAGAGAATGCCTGAGGGAATAATATGAAAGACGTACTTCTTACCATCCACTACCAGGGTATGCCCGGCATTGTTACCACCCTGGAACCTGACAATACAGTCTGCGTAATTAGTGAGCAGGTCTACAATCTTTCCCTTACCCTCGTCACCCCACTGGGTGCCGACCACTACCACACTGGCCATGAAAAACTCCTGATTAGAGCATATTTCAAAAGGAACGGCTGAACATCATTCCGAAACAAAAGGAAAACAGCCCGACACAAACTTATAAAATATAGCCGAGAGTGAGAGAAATGTCAAATCCTGGAAAAGACAAACGTGAAACTGCCTGACAATGGGTTATTTCTGTGGATGATCCGCCATGAACTCCTGGACCAGAGGGTCAGAGGTAATAATAAAATAAACTGATCCGACTGCATCTACTTTTTTATCAGCAGCGCTTTCTGCATCCTCTTTGGGGTCCGGGGTAATCTCTATTTCAGAATTCAGTTTTACTGTTGCGATAATATCCAAATCCGAAGGTTTTTTTATCTTCTTTGCCTGCTCAAAAACCTCATCAGAGACCACACCATGTCTGTTAAAAGCCCAGTAGACAATTTTTTCATGGGCCATGGTGGTCGGAGTACCGAACTGGTCCATAAGCTCCACAACCATTGCCTTCAGTTGATCCCTGTCGGCTTCCTTTTTCTGCTTATACAGGGCCAGCACCCTGTCGGTCTTTTTGTCGACAACCACGAACAGACCATTGTCACTGAATTTATAGGTTCCTTCGTAAGCTCCTTGCACAGGATGTTTGTCTGCTATCTCTTTCTGGCCGGCATTGAGTTTTTCACCGATCACATAGCCTCCCAGGCCCAGTTTCAGGGAGGCAACATCTGCCAGTAACCCTTTGCCTGTTTTCGCCCCGGCTATAGAAGCTGTAAACATAACCAGAAATGATATCAGAACCATTTTAAGCAAATGATATCTTATATATATTTTTTCACTTTCCATAACAACCATTCCTCCCGAAAAAAAACCGCCCCGGTTCCCTATCAGGGAACCGGGGCGACGGTTCTGTTCTGAACAAATGTACGGATCTGTTACTTCTTGGTTCCGTAGCGTTCAGCCTGCTCAGCCTTGATAGCCTTCATGGTATCTTCAGCAAAACCCTCTTTATACCAGGCATGCTCAGGTCTGGCAAGAATCTCGTTGACCAACTTCTCATACTTTTCAGTCATATTGTGCTCAGCTGCGAGTTTCATCAACTCGGGGATGAACTTGAAGTAAAAGTTGTGGGCAACATCATACATGCCGTGCCAATGGGTATAGTCAGGACCGCTCATAGCAGCACCGTGACGGGCGCGACGACCCTCGTGATGCCACAGTTCCCACCAGTGCCAGCCGAGCTCGGTATGGAAGGTGGAACCATGAATCAGTCCGTCTTTCTTGGCCATGCCGTACATCATCTTGGTCGGCTTGGCAAACTTTTCATTATAGGTCACTACCAGGGAATCAAACTGGGTGTAGAAGTTGTCGACCTGCTGCATTCCATGACAGTTCTTGCAGGCACCCTTCATGTTGTTCCTGCGGTCTTCCCAGGAGATAACCTTGGCAACCTGCTTGGTGGCCATGGTCTTTTTCAGTTTGCCGTCTTTCAGTACATAGGTCTTGTACTTGGCATCCTGTCCTGCCATGGGCGGAATATCGCCGGGAACATCGGCAACAGTACCGTCGTTAAAAATTACCCGGTTCAGTTTAACGGATACTTTGGGCCGCAGAGTCCAGGAAATACGGTCGCCAACATTATGGGTATTTGGAGCAATACCGCCATCCAGTTTAACGTACGCTCCCATATGGCAGGTGGAACAGGTCGGTGCAGAGTAGTAATCCTTGCCAAGTACCCAGCTGCCGTTTTTTAGGATATTCATACCGTTGGCACCACCCTCACGCACAGAAGAGAAATAGGCAATACCATGCTTGGATTCTAGATAGATCTCAGCTTGAGGGTGATCCGGTCCAAGATGACATTTTCCGCAGTTCTCAGGCTGACGGGCAACCGAAGAGCGGAAGGAATGCTTGGAATGGCATGCCATACAGGAACCCTTGGAGCCATCAGGGTTGATCCGGCCAATACCGGTATTGGGCCAGGTCATGTGATCGATCATGACTGCCTTAGCTTCATTATGTAGCGGTTTGCCGTCCTTACCACGTTTGATTTTGACCACAGAACCATGGCACTGCCAGCAGCCGTTAACCGCATCAGCTTTATCTTCCATGGAACAGATAATCTCACCAACCACGTTATCCAGTGAGGCCATAATCTCACCGGCGGTGGCATGATGCGAGTTAACCATTTCCTTTACCTCGCGCTCATGGCAGAACTTACAGTCCATGGGGGAGAGAATGGTTTTAATAAAGGCACCTTCATGCTCGTAGCCGAGTTCCTCACCTTTATTGGCTGCATGACAGTTATAACAGCCGATCTGGCCGTCTTTTGCTGCTGCATGTGGTGAATGCTGCCACTGTTTCACCAGGGAAACGTTCTCTTTCAAATGGCAGTTCACACATTTCACATTGATTGCCTTGACCGCTTCGTCCTGGGTGTTCTTTGACTGCTCGGTAGTTGCAAAGGCCGAACCAGCGGCAAAAAGCCCAAGGACTGCAATACAAAATGTTGTTCTCAAATGTTTCATTCAGTTTCCTCCTGATATGAACGTCTTTAACCTTAAACCAAAAGCAATTCGATTGCAGAATTGCCCGCAGACACTGGCGTGTCTGCACTGTTACCTCCTCTTATTCAACGTGGCATGCCCTCCTTTCATTTTGTATTGTTCTTGGGAAAATGTTTTTTGCTTAGCAACCAGCTCATCAGACAGACTGCCTATTTGCTGCCGGATCATCTTCAAGCCAGAAAGGAAAGACCTTGCTGAGCAGAAAGAGAAAAACAACGGGCAGCACCATAATAATTATGGCAACCAGAATACCCTCCTTTTCAAACCATTCCGGGTGAAACACAGTATGGCCGTGCTCGCTCTTAGACATCAACTGACCACCGATGACCACGTTCCAGCGCATGAGCAGAACCTGGATAAGGAGCATTAAGGAGAAAAGGGAACCGAAAAACTTTACCACCACGTCGGGCAGCCGAACCAGGGAAAGAATCCCAAGACCGACAAAGGGGATAAGGGAAAAAATTCCGACCTGGGCCACCCAGAAGGTATTATACAACGGCCCCCAGTACAGTGCCCGCAGAGCTTCCCAGTGATGGGTAGCCATGTAGGCGTGGGAGAAAATCTCAAGCATCTCAAAAACAAAATCGAGGATAAAACAACCCCAAAGGAACTTTATCAGGGTGCGTATGCAGTCCATGTCGATGAACTTGCGGGTAAAGGTCTTGATCAAAACATAGGAAAGAATAATACCGGCAATTCCCGACACACTGGCGGACAACAGGAAGATAACCGGCATCAGCGGAGTGGCCCACATGGGATTAGCCTTGACCCCGCCGAAAATAAAACCAACATAGCCATGCAGGGTACAGGCCATGGGAATACCGATCCCGGCCAGGAAAGCAATAATCTTGTGATCCAGAGCCAGGGACTTCTCAGACACATTGTCACTGCCCAGGGTCAGCACGTTGTACAACTTCTGCATAAAACCGGTGGATGTCTTTTTCAGGGCAACCAGAGTTGGCCGGTAAATAAACAGTATCTCCAGGATAAGGACTACGGTATAAGCTGAATAGATATAACCGAACCCGGCCATGGCCGAGGTCGGGCTCGGGGTGAGCATCATGTTCATTGCTCTTTCCGGATGCCCTAGATGGTTAAGCAGGGGTGCTGTGGCAAAGGCCACAAAGGCCAGGGCAAAAACCAGGGCATATCTTGAAACAGGCTTAAGTGATTCGATATTGAAAACATGATACAGCGAAGAAACGATAAATGCACCGGCCACAATACCCGTAATATACGGATAAAGGACGATCATCAGGCTCCAGTGTACATGAATATCGTTAGGAAAAACAAAATTCGTCAGAGCTGTTGCAGCCGCTACTCCATGTTCAGGACTCATTAGACCACCTCCCTTCGTAAGCCCACATAGTGGAGCGACGGTTTATTTCCCATTCCCGGCTTGAGGACTGAAACCACGTGCGGCTGGTGTAGAATTTTGTACACTTCAGACTCCTTATCGTTCAAGTCCCCGAACTTCCTGGCCTGAACCGGACAGACATTGACGCAGGCCGGCAGCAACCCTTTGCGGACCCGGTGGTAACACCATGTGCATTTATCTGCTGTTTTGGTTCTGGGGTTGATGAAACGGGCTGAATAGGGACAGGCCTGCACGCAGTAACCACAGGCGACACAACGCTTTGAATCGATTAAGACAAAGCCGTCCTCGGTCTGAAAGGTTGCACCCACAGGACAGACCTGAACACAGGATGGATGCTCACACATATTGCAGAGCTTGGGTACAAAAAAAGTATCTCGAACAGGATGCGGGATATCCTTACGTGGCTCCTGGTATCCGTCAAGACCGCCGTTGGGGCTGTCAACGTAGACAATATCCTCATCATCAATCACATAGCGTTCCACCCAGGTACGATACATACCATCGGGCACCTGGTATTCGTTTTTATCTGCCACACAACAGGAACCGCAACCGATACAACGGGTAATATCTACGATAAAGGCAAATTTTCTTTTGCTGATAAATGTTCCGGTATCCTTGCGCATACCGGGAATCTGTTCGGGTATATCAGCAAGATCCATTGCTCCTGCCGGAATGACCAGCAGCAGAGAACCGGCAATGCTTCCCCTGAGCACATTTTTTATAAATGCCCTTCGATCCCGGGACATTTCCTTTTCAATAACATCCATCATCATTTGGAGTCCTCCCCTGTGCCGACAATTGCCTTGGCCTGATTTACCCACATCAGCGGGGCATGGACATTATGGCATTGGTTACAGTTATGATCAATTCGCACATGTTTTTCTTCAAGGTGCTGGGGCATGGATATCATCTTTATCGACTCTTTGGGACGGGCCCTGATAATCTGGTTATGGCAACGCAGACAGAGGGTTTTTATCTCCTTGCCCTCTTTTTTGGGGAGGTTGGCGATAACCTTGCCGTCCTTGACATGATCAGCAGCCGGACCATGGCAAAACTCACAGGAAACTGTGTGGTGCACACCTTCCAGGTGCATTTCTCTGATATAGGGATGACAGACAAGACAGGAAGCATTGGTACCGTTACGAATCGGCCTGTTGATCTCATCTTCGATGGCATCACCTCTATAATGACCGAATTCACCAAATGATTTTGGCAACACCATGGCTCGCACAGCAACTCCGACAACCCCGACAACGATCAGAATTAGAATAATCCTGAACACATGGGTGTAGCTTTTTGATTTGTACTCTTGTTGCACGAAAACCTCCCCTACGTTAACAGCGACAATAGTTTTACCTACAATTTTTAATAGAGATGCAATTCCTGTTCCAAAAAAAAAGCACTACGATTCAGCATAATTACATATTTAGCTGCCTGTATCGTTACCGCAAGGTAACAAACCACCTGTTCCGAGTGTCACCAAATGGTAACATCTTACATCTACGTCCATTGCACACTTCAGGAATATCTTGACCTTCGGAATAATTAGAGGCAGATTGTTCGCATCAATTCAGCAGGGCAAAGAGAATAAGCAATATGAAAAGAATAAGCCGAATCGATCGAGAAAAGAATACTATCGAGGTGATGATCCGCCATTACTGCCGCCTCAACCACCATCACAAAGATGATTTATGTCCGGATTGCGATGAACTGCTGTCGTATGCCCGTAAACGGTTGGACAACTGTCCCTTTCAAAACGGCAAGACCACCTGCGGCAAATGTCCGGTTCACTGCTACAAACCCGACAAACGGGCAACAATCCGGGAAGTTATGCGTGAAATAGGGCCAAGGATGCTTGTATTGAATCCGATCATGGGCATCAGGCATGCCATTGACGGACTGCGGAAAAAACCGATCCGAAAAAAGAAAAACAGGCGCAAAACGGGCTAAACAGTCGTATCGAATCACGGGGTATGCGCAACTATCCTTGAATATACGCGAAACTTGTAAGCGGTTGCAGGGTGCCACAGCTGTGCGTGATCGAACCTCACAATTATGCACACCCGTATATTGGGAGATTCGAGCGCGTGCAGATAGTGTGACCTGTGACCGTTTACGAACAGTCAGCGGGCCTTCAGCTCAGGAGCATCACGCACCGGCAGCGCCCTGGCATTAATGGTGGACATGGGATATCCCCAGTCTGGACCACCGTATTCAAAATCATAACTGCCAACTCTTTCGTCCTTTTGATCCGATGCCCAAGGACAACAGCCAGTGAGTTTGATGTAGGAAACTATGTAATATCCGCTGTTATCTGAGGATTCCAGGTCGAAGAGGGTGGCCAGTTCATCCTGTGTGGGCAGTCGCCAGTTATGATATCCACCACCGACATAATTGTTACAATACGCCTGTGCAGCGACTAGGCTAATGTCAGTGCCGTTATCTTGGGCTGCCCACATCAACCCGGTTCTACTGTCTGTGACTATTGCTCCGTCAGTTGTAAAACGATTACCATCCGGTGAAATAGTTTCAGTATCCGCTGCAGAAGAAATGAATAACGGTATGAAGATACACCAAGCTGTTATTATAATAAAGATGATGCCCTTCATGATTTCATTCCTTTTGCACCGGCCGCATTGCATCAGTGATTTCAAGGCCCCCCAAGCCACCTGAACATCTTCCCTGTTGATACACTCTGTTTCCGTGGATCCTATACGTTAAAACCATGGATCATCGAATATTTCCGAACTTCGATCTTTGATCGAAGCTGTAACAAAACTGATCTTTTTCAGCCGGCCATCATGAAAACGCATCTCCATGCGGGTGTGGATCGGCAAATGGGGAGGTTTTCCCTCCGATGCTGTAATAACAGGGCTGTTGATCCAGCGATGAACCGCCGTCAGCATACCTTCCGTAGTAATCAGATCACCTTCGGTTAATATTTTCCTGATCTTCTTTCCTCCCGGATCAAGGACTGAAATATCAAGCGTGTAGATCTCATCAGCATACCGGTTGAGAACAACCCGGGCATCCATAACCGTGGCGGACTTTTCATGACTTAATGCTAAATCATCATAGATATCAATGGAATATTCTGCAGGTTCTCCCTCCACCCTGGTACCATCGATATACTCTTCCATAATAAACTTTCTGGAACCTGCTATCTTACCGCTCATTCGTGCAATGGCATAGTTTCCAGCCTGGGAAGCCTCTTTAATGATTTTAAATGAACCGTTATCATCAACCGGTTCCCAGCGCCACCCCTTGAATCCCTCCACCGGCCAGTCGCCACCCACACAGATAAGTGTACCATTGTTCAGCAGTTCATAATGTTGAGCCTCGGAGTCATTCCAGGATATTTTTTTGTTACTGAGCAACGTGCTCTCAATCATTGTTTCCTGCCTGGAAAACTCCGCCTGCTGCAACAGGGGAATTACATAATACCCTGCGACCAAAAGCACGGACAGCAATACCAGGCCCGGTACAAGCTGTTTCAGGGCGGGGATACTGTCCTTTAAATCCGTTTTTTCCAGAAACTCCCTGCCCTGAATATATTCAAATGACAGGGCCTTGCCCATTTTTTTACAGGCAACAACACAGTCACCGCAGTTACTGCATTCGAGTTCAACGCTGTCATACAGTGTTTTGGGCTTTAAGCTGAGAGTGCAGGCGGATTCACACCGGTCATGTCCTGATTTACAGATACATTTTTCCCGGTCAAAGACCACCTTCAGACGCTTGCGATTGAGCTGCTTGGCCAGGGTGATCAAAATTGACTGGGGACATACATAACGACACCAGAGACGTTTGCCGGCGACAAACTCTATTGCCAGCACAGTCAGGATAAATAGAAAAATATAGGACAGAATATCCTGGCCAAACAGATACTGAAAAAACCTGGTGTACCAGGCAGGCATGGACAACTGATTCAGTATCGGGGTGGTCGAAAAGATAAAAAAGCCGATAAAACCCAGAACAAAAATGGCCATTTTCGAAGGAAAACCATTTCTGTTCAGTGGCAATCCTATTAATCCTGAAAAACCGAGCTTTTGAATTTTTTTCCGCAGTTGCTGGGTCCACTCCGACAGAAGACCATACGCACAGATCCAGGAACAAAAGACCGTACCCAGGGCAAAAGCAAGCAATAATGGAAGCAATGCACCAATAAAATTATCCAGGGTGAAGTAGAAATTCTTTATGGTCAACTGCAGTACAGCCAGGGGATCGGCAAACGGTATACCAAACAGGTGGAACGAAAGATAGTTCCCATAGACGTAGCTGTAATCACTCCTGTTGAGAATAGGAATGATGATGAAAGAAACTGCAATGAAGATCTGGACAGAACGACGATAGATTTTCAGGGTAGGTTTTTTCATCACACACCTCCCTCATCCCTGCTGCTCTGGAACCTGGTGGGTGTAACCACAATGGCATTGGCAGGACAGACATGCTCACAGAGTCCGCAACCGGCACATTCATCAGTGATCACGGGAAATTCCCCTTTGTCCAGCCTCATGGCCCGCCACTTGATAGGGCAGCGTTCATAGCAACTGCGACAGACCAGATGTCCGGTCCAAGTGAAACATTTCTTACGATCGAGTTCGGCAAAACCCATCCGTACTTCCTCGATGGGAACGTCGTGCAAAGCATCAGAGGGACAGATGGCAGAACAACGCATGCAGAGATGACAGGGGGCTTCCTTGGGATTGATCTCCGGTGTACCGGCAACAAAAAAATTAAAACCTCGCCGCATCTTGATACAATCAAAAATGCAGACCTGCGCGCATTGACCGCACTGCAAGCAACGGGAGAGAAATTCCTTCTCACTCCGAGCTCCCGGAGGCCGGAGAAATTTTTTTCCAAAATTCATTGAGATACCTCACAGAAACAATTACAGGTTGAATGGTGAAAGACACTGCCTTTCACCATTCAACCGTTAATCTTTCCAAAAGGGAAATCGTGCATATGTTCAATAAAACTGAAAAAAAAGGGCACAGCGCCGGGATAGCGTTGTGCCCGTTATGAGTTATATAATATCGATTCCGGGTTTTTTCTTCATCAGATTCTTCAGACTGAGTTTGGTCTCGATATTACCGTTTTCGTCCATTTCGTCTTCAATGGTAAGATAAGTGGTGTAGATGGTCAGCACACCTTCCAGCTCTTTCACCCGTTCCAGAACCTTTTCGATCTGATCGGATACTGTTTCACACACCACAACGACATACTGATCCTCATGGATACCATAGGTGGTCATTTCGGGCATCTGCTGCACCCGGGCCTCTACAGCTTCCACGTCCTCTTTGAGGACGTGGACCAGTAATCCCATTATAGCCACAGGTTATGCCTTCTTGATCCGAACAGCACAGATTTTGTACTCAGGCTGTTTGGACCCCTTGTCAAAGGCATTGAGTGTCAGTTTATTGATCATCAGGTTGGCATCATACCAGGGCACGAATACTAGTCCCGGACGACAGACATCACTGACCTTGGCCTGGAAGACCATTGTATCACGCCTGGTTTGCAACTCGACATTATCGCCATTCTTGATGCCGAGTTTCTTGGCATCATCGACATTGACCTCAACATAGGCCTTGGGAAATGATCTCCTCAGTTCAGGTACCTTCATGGTCATGGTACCGGTATGCCAGTGATCAATAACCCGGCCGGTGGTAAGCACCATGGGATAGTCCGCATCCGGCTCTTCGGCTGCCGGCGCATAAGGTCGCATCCAGAGACGGGCTCTACCGTCCTTAGTTCCGTAAAACCAGTATTTATTCTTGTAATCCTTGGGAACATTGGGATCTTCACCGCGGACGTAACGAATTTTGGTACCAGGATGATCTTCGGTGGGGCATGGCCAGCGGATACCGGATTCCTTTTCCTGGCGAGCCCTGGTCATCCCCTTGAAGTTATATGGTGTTGCCGAGCTGACCTCGCGCCACTCATCCCAGATATCATCCACATTCTTAAATGGAATGACCTTGGGATCAACTCCCATGCGGGTGGCAAAATCCATGAGAATGTCAACATCTGATTTACACTCACCCATGGGTTCAACCGACTGCATGAGCAGAGAATAACGCCTCTCCGAACAACCGTACACACCCCGTTTCTCACACCAGAAGGCAGGCGGCAGCAGAACATCACAGTACTTGACTGTTTCGGCATCCATAAAGGGTTCACTGAGCACCATGAAGTTGTCCTTACGCTTCATACCCTCGGTATACATGTTAACATTGGGCAGCGAATGGGCCGGATTGGTACAGAGTACAAACATGGCCTTGACCTTGGCCTCGGAAAAAGCGTTCCACAGGGCAATTGTATGCAGGCCGGGCTTGGGGGCAATGGTGCCCGGTTTCAATCCCCACTGTTTCTCCAGCTGAGCCCTGTGTTCCGGTTTTTTAATCAGACGTCCAGCCGGCAGCAGATGACAGAGTCCGCCGGTGTCACGAACACCACCGCAGGCATTGGGCTGGCCGGTGAGAGAGAAGTTGGTTGCGCCGGGCTTACCAATCTGACCGGTAAGCAGATGCAGGTTGGTCACCAGGTTATTGGCCCATACACCGCGGATACGCTGATTGAGTCCCATGGTCCAGAACGACATTGTTCCGGATGCACCGGCAAACATTTTGGCAATTCTACGGATCTGGTCGGCAGGTACACCGGAGATCTTTTCCGCTTTTTCCGGTGTGTAATCTTCAAGAAACTTCTGATAGGCTGCAAAATCGGCCTTTTTCTTATCATTGGTCATAAAGTTGACATATTTACCATGAAACCTCGGATTATCCATCTCTTCCTGGATAATGACATAAGCCATGGCGTTGAGTATCGCAAGGTCCGTTCCCGGCTTAAAGGAAACGTGCTCATCAGCGATTCGAGCCGTATTGGTCTTACGCGGATCAACAACAATAACCTTGACATTGGGATCAGCCTGCTTACGGGCAGCTACCCGCTTAAAGAGGATAGGATGACACTCGGACATGTTGGAACCGATAATAAAAAAGCAGGTAGCTGCATCAATATCATCGTAGCAGCCGCTTGGCTCATCCTTGCCAAAGCTGGTAACATAGCCGCCAACAGCGGATGCCATGCAGAGTCGTGGATTTCCCTCAACATTATTGGAACCAAGGCCGGCTTTCCAGATTTTTGAAGCCAGATAGGTCTCCTCGGTAAGGGCCTGGCCGGAACCGTAATAGGCAATGGATGTCGGGCCATGCTCCTTAAGAGCTGTCTTGAATTTGGAGACTACCAGATCCATAGCCTCATCCCAGGTAGCAGGCTCCAGTTTCCCGTTCTTACGAATATATGGTTGCGTAACTCGCTGTTCCGAATAAACAATTGGCGGCATCAAGGCACCTTTCAGACAGAGAAAGCCCTTGTTGTGATTATTGGGATCACCCTTGACCGTAACAACTTTACCGTCTTTAACGCCAACCATAACCCCGCAGCCGGTACCACAGAAACGGCAAACCGCCTTTACCCACTTGTCCGGTTCAGCCGCCACGGCATCTTTCAACATGGGAAAGGATCCATTAATTGCCATGATTGCCGAAGATGCCGCTGCAGTCTTCAATACTTCACGTCTGGTCAGTTTCATTCCTTACCTCTCCTGATTATTAGTTTGCAGTCGTTTTGCTTCCATATGTAAACATGTCAAAGGAATATTTCGTTATTATTGAGATTTACTTTCGGTCTTTTTATATGCTTCATGATGCAGTGAATTATGATGAAAGGGGTGACATTTGTTACAGTCAGGCCTCAACCCGTACTTTTCCTCCATCCTCTTCATGGCCGGGTCGTGGCATTTCTGACAAACTGCCCTGGGATCAGGGTTAACCGTCCAGGGGACCGAGCCCTTACCGTCGGGTTGACCATGACAGACAAAACACTTCATCAGAACAACCCCATGTTTTGATTCCAGCCAGTCCTGGGCAACATGCGGTGTTGCAATCTTATGGCAGGCATAACAGTCAAAGGCGTCTTCCGTGGGCAGCAGGTGATTGAGCCCGGCGGCACCTGCCTGACATACAGCAATGACAAATGCAGCTGACCAGAGGGAGGTCACAAGCAACCTTTTTGTAGTTTTGGTATTCTTCAGTACATTCATCAGTTCTGCCCTCCCTTCTCTGCTGCTGCCGGCTGATTTTCTTTTAATTTCCTGGCAAACTCGGCATTGATCGGCAAATTTCTATCAAATTCCGGCAGATGCGCTATATTGATATGACAGCCGGCACAGGTCTGTCTGGTCTCACCATTCTTGCCCAGAAATGCGTCATGACACAGCCTGCCGATTTCCGAGATCGGCTCACCCTTATCATTCTTATACAAATCCTTGTGACAGGCCTGGCATTTCTCAGCCTTTATGGACTTCCTGGCATTTGCCTGTATTTTTCTGCGGTCAAATGCCCCGGGTTCAAATATTTTTTTGTCATAATACTCATCCCTTGCATAGTAACTCGTCAGGGGGCTGTAATGAAAATGATGGCACTGATCGCATGTTATCTCTTTTTTATCTTTGTCAAAGGCATGCACCGAGTTCTTCAGTTCAAACTGGTACATTTGTACATCATGACAGCGCTTGCATTCCTCTATTACAGGCCTGGTCTTTACTTCAGGCTTATCCTTTTCATCGCCCGACTCTGCAGCCATTACCGGCATCCACAGACCAGCCACCAAGGAGGCAACAGTCACAACCTGCAGCAGGTTCAGTTTACTGAAAGAACTAGGCATTTTCATTCCACTCCCTCATCAATAGAAATAAAAAAAGATGGCAGCCTGCTTCCTGATACCGGAAGAATGGGGTGCTGCCAACATTTCGCTACAGTAAATATGCAATTTGCATTCCAATAATTATTCTCTTTAATTCTTACTGGTTAGCAGGGAAGCACTACCCATACGTTACCAAACGGTGCCATTTTCGCCGGCAAACTGTTACCGTACGGTAACAGTTTATTTTTCTTCTCATACCGGGTCCGCAGACGTGTCGGGTGCATGGTCTGTATTGAGATAGGCCAGGTTAACCTTGTCAACAGGTTCAATCTGTTCGATGGTTCTGATAACCTCTTCAATCGATCTTGAGTCCTTGCTCTTTATAACAGCGATAATATTCCCCTGTTCATCACTCCCATAGACTGATAATTCTGAAAACCGGGAAAGCGCGATCTCTACATCTCTGCGATCATCAGGACGAACAGTTATCACAACGCCGCCTATGGTCATATTATCTCCCGCAAAGAGAGTAAAGTAAGAAGAAAGCAATAAGTTACTGCCACCCGGATACCAGCAGATCCTTTACCTGAAAGGATTGCAGCAAGAAGGAGGTATGTTCAACAGGAAAAAATCCGCAGTACCCAGGCAACAGCTCTCTTGAGACTGACCCCTGACAGAAATCTTCAGCACATGATCCAACAAGCAATAATTATTCCAGTTAATAAATGTCCTCTTTTCAAAAAGTTAAAAAAAAAAATTGCCTGATCGTTACCATAAGGTATCATTTTTTGCCAAGCTGTGTTACCATCGGGTAACAATATTCCAAGATGATTCGGCAAAAGGTTTTTAGTGAAACTCCAGGGAAAATTTATCATTGCCAACGGAGCCATCCTGCTGTTTTCCTATGGCTTTCTTTTTCTTTACTCCTCTCAAATGCAGCATGACCTGATCTACGGCCAGGCCAGGCAGCAGGCCAGAATGCTTCACAAGCAGGTATTGCTGACCCGCAAATGGGTAGCTGATCATCATGGTCTTTTTGTGATCCAGAGTGACAGTGCAAAACCGAACCCTTTTCTCGATACACCCGTCATCCATACTTCCAGCGGCCAGACCTTTGTCAAGCGTAATCCAGCCATGGTCACCCGTGAGCTCTCGGAATATGCCGTCAAGGAGGGCTGGTGCATGTTCAGGGTAACCAGCCTCAATCCGGTCAATCCAGCCAACTCACCGGATGAATTCGAACATGCAAGCCTGCTGCGACTCAAAAAGGGAAAAATTAAGGAAGTGGTCTCTATTGAAAACAGCCGGCAAGGCCGTATTCTTCGTTATATCGCTCCTCTTGAGATTGAGGAATCATGTCTTGACTGTCATGCCAGGCATGGCTATCAGCTTGGTGATATCCGGGGTGGGTTGAGCATCACCATCCCGATCAAATGGGCAGATGAAATAATTCACGAAAACAACCGGGCAATCATTACCTATGGAATTCTCTCCATTGCCATGGTTACAGCCATGCTGTTCTGGCTTTTTTCAACCCTTGTCTCCCGCCCGCTGGCCCAGCTTACCGCAACCATGGACCGTTATCCGGACCAGCCTGTACCCAGCCCGAAGCACAAACGGGTCAAAGATGAAATTGACACCATCAGTGATACCTTCTACGACCTCTGCCGACGTCTTGATACCTCCAGGAAAACGCTGGACCAGACAAAAAAACAGGCCTTTCAGAATGAAAAAATGGCAGCCCTTGGCCTGCTGACCTCCGGAATCGCTCACGAGGTCAACAATCCCCTCGGCGGTCTTCTCAACTGCGTCAAGGCCCTGCAGAAGGAACCTGATAATCCCCGGCTGGTTGAACGTTACCTGCCCCTGATTGACAAAGGGCTGCGGCGCATAGAACACACCATGCACCAGCTGTTGAACTTTGGCCGCAACACACCGCTGGACCTGAAAAAAATAGATGTTGACCAGGTCATTCGGGAATGTTTTGAGCTTTTGAGCTACCGCATGCAGAAAATTGACCTGCAGCTGGAACTCTACCTGAAGGGCTACTACTGTATTGATGCTGAAGCGCTGCGACAGACCATAGTCAACATCGGCCTCAATGCCATCCAGGCCATGGGTGATGATGGTGGCACCATTCGGGTGCGGACCGGCGCCCGGAACAACTGTCTGAAAATCAGGATTGAAGATACCGGCCCTGGCATTCCTCCGGAAATTCTGGATAAAATCTTTGATCCTTTTTTCACGACCAAAGACATGGGAGTGGGTACCGGTCTGGGCCTGGCCGTCAGCTATGCCCAGGTGGAAAAGATGGGCGGCACCTTGATTGTCGGCAGTAAAATGGGGCACGGCACCACCTTCACCATAACCCTGCCGGCTGACCACAAGTGTCCGCTGAAAAAAGAACAATCCAGCAACGGATAATGTCCTTGAACCAGTTATTCTACACCTGACTATGGCTCGAATACTTCTTGCAGAAGATGATGAAATCATGCGGATTACCATCCAGGACAGGCTTGAGCAGCAGAACTGGGATGTTGACGCGGTTGTTAACGGCAGGGAAGCACTGGAGAAAATCAGGGCCAGCAGCTACCATATCGTGATCTCAGATATCCGCATGCCTGAAATGGGTGGGGTTGAGCTTCTTGAAACCATCACCGAACTTGGCGCTGAAACAGACGTCATCATGATGACGGCCTACGGCAGTGTCGATGATGCCATAAGCTGCCTGAAAAAGGGCGCCACTGATTACATCCTGAAACCGTTTGATATAGATGACCTGGTTATCCGTATCAGCCGAACCCTGGAAAATCAATCTGTAAAAGCCCGATGTGCCTCCCTGGAAGACTGCTGCAGCCGTATGCACGCTCCACTGCTTGGCAACAGCAGCCGTATCCGCCAGGTCATTGACCTGATCAACCAGGCCGGCCCGACCGATGCAACCGTCCTGATTACCGGTGAATCCGGTACAGGCAAGGAGCTGGCAGCCAGCGGAATCCATCGGGCAAGTCACCGGGCCGGCAAGCCCTATGTCCGAATCAACTGTGCCGCTATCCCCGAGGGATTGATAGAATCTGAACTTTTTGGTCATGAACGAGGTTCCTTCACCGGTGCACATGCCAAAAAAATCGGTCGTTTTGAAATGGCTGACGGCGGCACCCTGCTGCTCGATGAAATTGGTGAACTCCCACTTGGACTGCAGGCCAAGCTGCTGCGGGTCCTGCAGGAAAAAGAGTGTGAACGGGTGGGTGGGACCAGAACCATCAGGCTGGATGTACGGATTCTCTGTTCTACGGCACGAGATCTGAAAGAAGAGGTCAAGGCCGGTCGTTTTCGCCAGGACCTGCTCTACCGGCTACAGGTTATCCCTCTGCACATGCCGCCACTGCGCGAGCGCAGGGAAGATATTGGACTGCTGGCCAACCATTTTCTGAAAGAGTTCAATCGCCACAGGAACACTCCTTTATCCCTGTCTCCTGAGGCAATGACCTACCTGCTGAATTATCCCTTTCCCGGCAATGTCCGGGAACTGAGAAACATCATAGAGCGAGTCTCGGTACTGGCCGCAGATCCGGTTATCACCGTGAAAGACCTGCCGGAAGATCTGCGGGGAGAAAAAGCCCAGAACACGACAGAATTACCAATTCCCCTGGGAGAAGCCCTGGCTGAAACGGAAAAGCACTGTATCCTCAATGCCCTGAACTCCACCGGGGGCAACCGGACCAGGGCCGCCTCACTGCTTGGTATCAGCAGGAAAAACCTGTGGCAGAAAATGAAGCTGTACGGAATCGAGATGTAACAAGTATCCCGGGAAAAGGAAAAGAGAACAGGTAACAGAGAAAAACAGCCGTTTGATTTGAGGGTATCTTGAAACTCCCTTCTGCCGATTGCCTCTTCTGTCAGCTGCAGCTTGACACCTCTCTGCTCCTCCCGTATATTGTCACATCTCATGGTTGCAAGCAAAAGGCCTTGAATAACAATAAACCTCTACCCCTCCCTATCCCATGTTTGGCATTGGTCTACCTGAAATGATAGTTATCCTGGCCGTGGCCCTTATCGTGGTCGGCCCGGATAAGCTGCCCGAACTGGCCCGTTCACTTGCCAAGGGCATAGGCGAGCTGAAAAGGACCATGAACCAGGTCAAGGAAAACCTGAGCGAAGAGACCAAGGTAATCAGCTCGGTCCAGGAAGACCTGCGGAAAACAGCCGGTCAACTTACGGACAATCTGCTTGAAAACAAGGCCAAAATATGGAGCCCTGATGATGAAACGACAACTGACAAGGATATCGACGAAGAAACCATCATAGATGTAGAACCGCTTGCAGAACGTTCCTGGGAAAAAGATGCCCGGTCGGAACCGGAAATACAGGAAGAGGAAGAAGGGAAGAGGAAAAAGGGAAAATCAGCTGGTGATACTGCTGATCATGATGATGGGGTTTCAGCCTCTGATGAACCGGAATCAACAGATAACCAGGCCGATGGCAGCACAAACAATACGTCGCCCCCTGCTGCAGCATGATCACTGCGTTTGAACATTTCCGCCCCCACCACGAAGAACTGCGCAAACGACTGATTCGCTCCTTTCTGGCCATTGCAGTCTGCACAGTGGTGGCTTACCTGTTCATTGATCCTATAGCCGGACTCTGTACCAGACCTCTGTTCCTGGCAGACCCAACCCTTAAAACCCTGGTCTACACCAAGCTGACCGAGGCCTTTATCTCCTATATCAAACTGGCCCTGCTGGTCGGCATCCTGGTCAGTTCCCCCTACCTGCTCTACCAGACCTGGATGTTTATCTCTCCGGGGCTGCTGGACAATGAAAAACGGATTGCCCGCAGGATCATCTTCTGGGCAACAGGACTCTTTATTGCCGGCGGCCTGTTCTCTTTTTTTATTGTTCTGCCGAAAACCCTTGCCTTTTTCATGAGTTATGCAGGTGAAAACCTGGAACCAATGCCCAAGTTAGGGTTGTACCTCACCTTTGTCGCCAGACTGGTGCTTGCCTTTGCCATTGCCTTTGAGATCCCCTTTCTCATGGTCATGGCCTCGACAACCGGGCTTGTTAAACAGGATCACTTTACTGCCAAACGCACCTATTTTTACATTGCCATTGTCGTTCTCTCTTTCCTGCTCACAGCAGGCGATGTCACGGCAACGGTCCTGCTCTCTTTTCCCCTGTTCGGTTTGTACGAGGCCGGCATTATTGCCGGCAGAGTTTTTTCAGGAAAAAAGAACAGGTGAGAGGTAAGTCACAAAAATTTATTTTGGGTTGAACGTAACCAGGTAGACGTCTCCCCTGATCCAGCTCTCCCCTTCCCTGCGCAGGTCGGCCTCCTGCATGCAGACAATTTCCCCACCACTGTTGCTGACAACTCCGGCAATATAGTCCGGATGATGTGCAAAACGTCCGGTCAACCGTACCTGCCAGCCGGGACCCTCCCCATGTTCCGTGGAAAAGATGAAATGAGCGCCGGATAGACTGCCGGCGGAAAGCGCCTGAAACAACGGTTCAAGATCCGCCATGTAGGTCACCATGTCTGCTGCTATAAACAGATCATACTGTTCTTTTCCCTGATGCAGACATTGAACCACATCTCCAGTTTCTAGCGTGTCATATACCTTTTTTTCGGCGGCTGCAGCAATCATCTTCCCTGACAGGTCGACACCGGACAACCGTTTGCAGAGAGGACGGAAGGTCATCCCGGCAAGCCCGGTGCCACAGCCCAGGTCAACACAGTTTTCAAAACCTGGACTACCGGTGTAATGACAGTTCAACAGGTCAAAGAGTAATTCCGGTACGCGATACTCCAGCTTTTCCAGCAGGCTCTGCTCAAAGCTGTCACTGTACTGGTCAAACAGGTCCCGAATATACTCCTTTGCAGGTGTGGACTCGGCCGTACCCTGTAAGGCGGCAAGCATGTGCAATGCTCCTGGATGATCGGGCTGCAGCTTCAAGAGACGGCAATAGAGTTGTTCAGCCCTTCCGTATTCTCCCTGCAGGTGGCAGAGATAGGCAAAATTGTTCAGGCCGGAAACATGCTCAGGCTCTCCGGTCAACAGCTGCCTGTAATATGCAGCCGCCTGCTCCGGAAGCCCTCCCTGGCGACAGCAGTTGGCAAGATTAAACAGGATATCAGCATCATCAGGTGCAATTTCCAGGGCCCGTTCATAGGCCCGGCAGGCTTCAGGAAAATGATTATCCTGTTTCAGTGCCAGGCCAAGGTTGAACCAGGTGTCTGCGTCATCATCCCGAATCTCTGCGGCCCGGCCAAAGACGGTGGCCGCTTCTGCAAAACGGTCAAGCTGATACAGGGCCAGTCCCTGGTTGTAGAGCACCAGGTCCGCGTCCGGGAAACGGGCAAGAACCTGATCATAGAGTTCCACAGCCCCATCGAAATCCCCCTGCTCATGGGCTTCAAGAGCAAGAGCATATATCTGCTGGAGATCTTTAACCATACTCAGTCCACGTAACTGTTCACGGGATATGAAATCAGCTTGAATAAATACAAAACTTGTAAGCGCTCGGAGTCTGCGCTTACCTGCAGGGTGTGCCTGATGTGGGCAAGCGGCAGGCCGCAGTGTACTGGTGTTACATAAGGCTTGACGATCGCCCGCAGCAGGTGCGCCCTGTGACTGCTTACAAATCCACAGGCTCCATTTCCTGTTTGAGCAGGCAGCAGGAAATACGGTGTTTGGGACTGGAATCCTCCAGATATTCAATGTTATCGGGCTGCAGCAGTTTGTTCATTACACAGCCCTCTGGGATATCCAGGGTAAAAAAACGATCTTCGTTGAGACCTTCCCGCCTGATAAGCCGGTCATCCTCTATGGAAAAACTGTGAATGGGATAATCTTCACAGAGCGGGCACTGATACACCCGACCATTGGGAAAAATAAAATAATTTTCAGCCACCCGGCCTGCACATTGAAATGCATCATCCGGCTCAAGAAAAACCTTGGGATAGGTAACATGGATGCCGGCCATGGCTGCATCACGGGCCACCTGCGGCACTATATCCAGCCAGTGCAGCGGATCTACCTGCCACTCGCTCCCCTTATCCGGTTTGCACGCAGCGGATTTGCCCCGCAGGCCGATGACCTGGATAAAAAATCGCTGTACTCCCAGGTCCGCAAGCAGAGCGGGCATACGGTGCAGATGATCTATATTCAGGGCGGAAACCGTGTAGATCAGGCTGGTGCGAAAACCACGGGCTACTGCTTTTTCCAGGTTTTCCGTGCACACGGAAAAGACATTCTCTCCACGGATGGGATCATTGACTGCAGCATCCGGACCGTCCAGGCTGAAACTTAAAAAATCCAATTCATTCGGAGTCACCTTCTCAAGAAGGTCATGAAACAGGTATCCGTTGGAGTCAACCGTTACACCATAACGCATGGATTTCGCCGCCCTGATAACAGCGGCAAGATCCGGATGCATGGTGGGCTCTCCGCCAAGCAGAATCAGATTGGTTTCCCGCTCCGGTCTGGCAAAAAGTTTTAACCATTTCAGTACCGTCTGCAAAGGCAGGGTTGCTGTTCCATGCTGGGCAGGGTTGATATAACAGTGTCTGCAGGACAGGTTGCAGGCCGTCAGCAGGTGAAAAAAGACGTTGCGCTCACCGGGCTTGAAACCTACGGTGCGGGCCATCGGTTCAGTAGTCATTTTAGTTCCGAGTTCTGGATTCTGGGTTCCGGGTTACTTATTCCCTCTTCCCTGTTTCCTTTTTGCTGTCCTCATGCCATTGCTCAAGAGTATAGTCAGCAAGTTGACTGTCCTGCCAGTAGGAAAAGTTTTCAAAAAAATAACCAAATAGATTTAAGCTTTCACTGCGCAGAACACCCGGTACCAGTTCAACGTTCATCTCTGCATACAGAGGAGGCAAATCCTGCAGATCAAGAGAAGTTCCGCCACCCATGACATCTTCATAGGACCAGACAAACCTGCGGATGCCGGACAGCAGCATGGTTGCATAACACATCAGGCAGGGTTCCATGGTACAGTAGGCAGTGATTCGGCTGCAGTCAATACCGGGCTGCTCTGTCAGCAAATTTTTCAGGGTGACCAGTTCGGCATGATCAATTTCATTGGCCAGCGCACCACTACTGTTCCGGCGATGGCCACGTCCAACCACCTGGTCCTTCAGCACCAGTACGCATCCCACAGGGAACTCACCCGCGTCCAGGGCCAGTCGTGCTTCAGCCAGGGCCTGGCGCATGAACCGTTCATCCACTTTCTGCTGAACATCATGACCGGTCTGACCGGTCACTCCTCTTTCCTTTTCCCTTTTCCCTTTTTCCTTTTCCATCAAAGACTCCTGCCAAAGCGCAATATGGTCTTGGCAATCACTGTCCCGGTCCGGGGCTGGACCCAGTCATGATTTCGGTCGACAAAGGGCAGAAATACCAGGGTCGAGGTAACATTCTCAGCACGGGCAGCAGACAGGAAGGGAAAGACTTTTTTCGGGCTGGCAGCAGAGGCCGCAAGAATAATTTTCAGTGCCTGCCGTGCCTCGGCAGACGGCAGCGTCACCGGATACAGGCCCGGCAGGACATGCATCTCCTGCTCATCATCAAGACGCCACTGACTGATGGTGACCTGACGCCCTGCCCGCAGAAATATCTTGGGTCGCAGCTTAAAGGCCGGTATCCAGAAATGCATTACCCGCTCATGCCAATCCCTGTGAATAACGACCGGTTGATTTGTCCGTTCCATAAAGTCTGCAAAACTCCAGATGTTCATGGAAGGCAGGTGTACAGATACCTTCCAGAAACCAAGATACAGGGACGTATCAGACCCGCCTGGTATAATTTTACAGGAAATGCGCTCAAGGCCGGCCGGGCCCAGCTGCCAGGCCGTATCACAGTTGCTGCAGGTAAGCACCAGGCAATCACCTTCACCGTCCAGACTCCAGCCGCAACGGGGACAGAGAGTGGCAAGAAAGTTGACCTGCCAGCGGGGATTGAAAGGTGCTCCTCTCAGTGGAAACGAGGATAATTTTTCAAGGGGAACCAGTGGCTGATCCACAACAGCATCAAAGAGGTTGTCATCGCTGCGGCGTAGAGGAAGATAAATAAAGCTCACTTCCTCACCGATATAAGCCCGGTGGTACACCTCCTCTTTCCCCCTTGCGGACCGGTTACTGCTCTGAACCGCCTTATCCAGAATCACTTTTGCCTTTTTGGACAAACGCAGAAACCTACCCGGGCTGTCGGTAGTGAGACGGACAAGTTTCATGGCCTGGGGACGAACTCCAAGAGATGGGGGCAGACCGGGCATGGGGAACCCGCTCTGGGTTGTGTCCATTACCCTGTAGGAGAGACCTTCTTCCGTAACCTGAAAAATATTGCCCTTGAAACGAAGATAGGGTGCATGGAGCAGCCTGGTCTGCTCATCACTGTCAACCTTGCATGGAAGTGCGTAGCGAAAGGGCCCGTTGGCCTGGAGAAAATTTTTTACCCCGCACCAGGGACAGCTCAGTAAGCGATCAGAGGCCTGCAGCGTAATCAGGCCACCGCATTGCGGACAGGGCTGTTCGACCCGGATTTCCATGAAAAAAATTATCCGGCCTGTAATTACAGTTTCTGTCCGCAGTTATTGCAGAATTTTGCTTCAGGAAGATTTTCACTCCTGCAGTGCCCGCAAACCTTAACCCCGGGTTTTTCACTGGCCGGATGGCCGCAACGGGGGCAGAACCGGCTTCCCGGAGTCAGATTTTTTCCACAGTTTGCACACTGCATCAAGACAACCTGCTGGTGGCCGCAGAAAGGGCAGAACCGGGCATCAGACGGGATCATATTCCCACACTCTATACACTGTGCCTGACCGGCTGCACCCATTGCCGGGGCCTGCCCGGTTGCCGGGGAACCGGCAAACATGGCCGGCATCATCATGCCCATGCCCATGCCGAGCCCGGCACCGGCTTCTCCACCGGCTTCAGAGGCCTTTTCCATGGCCATACCGGCCTTCATGCGGACAAACTTGTCCATATCCCTGATTACCCGGAGCCGACTGGAGTCATCTATGGCGGACTGAACATCCTCCGGCGGGGTAATGGAGGTAATGTACAGTTCATCCAGGGCAAGACCGAACCGGGTGAAATCCTTAACCAATCGTTCTTTCAGACCAGTTGCCAGTTCATCAAACTTGCCGGGCAAATCAAAAAGAGTGTCCAAGGTTTCACCGAGAAGGTCATTGAGCCGGGAAACAATCACCCTTCGCAGGTACTCTTCAATCTGTTCGGTAGTATACTTGCCCATGGTTCCGGCCAGGGTGTTGATGAAGAGTACCGGCTGGACCACCCGGATATTAAAGACGCCATGTGCCCGCAACCGGACAAGACCAAGCTCCGAATCTCTGAAGGCCACCGGATCACGGGTGCCCCATTTCAGGTTGGGAAAAACCTTGAGATTGACAAAATAGACTTCGGCCCGCAGGGGACTGGTCAATCCCCACGGTGCAGAGAGAATCTTGGTGATCAGGGGGATATTGCCGGTTTTCAGGGTATGACGGCCGGGACCGAACGCATCACCTGCCCTGCCCTTGTAAAAGAGGACTGCTGCCTGGCTTTCCCGCACTGTCAGCTGAGCACCCCACTTTATCTCGCCTGAACCGTGTTCAGGCAACCGGTGCAGCAGTTCCTGCCCGCTTTCATCAAACCATTCAAGTACTTCCAGTAAAATTACATTGTCAACACCCATGACTATCTCCGGAAAAAGTTACCTGTGATGACTGATTATACAGGAGAGCGATCAAGATACCAAAAGAGAATTCGGCTGACAGCAGGAAAACCGAGGAAAACCTATATGATTTTTGTTGTAAAGCTGCAGGAGCCCAGTCCCCCGGGTGCTAAATGGAGAGGTATCAGTTGTGTCAATCGTCCAGGGGACTGGGCTCCTACGCACATGCAAAGGTATGAGAACCAGTGCCTCACCTATAAGGCAGAAATAGGCCAGGTGTTAATCTATAATTACTAGCAATTATAACTCGTATAGTTTTTCATCATGAGCCGGCGGCCTGGGACCGGATCTGATTTTTTTCTTCATCCCTTCCAGGGAAAAGGCATCATCAGAATCCAACAGGTCACCCATTTCCTGCTCTATCTGGTCCGGGTCTTCACCTGCCTCCATCCGGGACAGGGCCTCTTCCATCTGCTCACCCAGGGAAATGCCGGTCTTGTCTGAAAACTTTCGCATCAGGGTAGCCATCTGGCGGGGATCATCCTCGTTAAGCCCTTCAGCATCCCGCATCAGGCTTTCAAAGGCCTGCTCCATTTTCGATTCATCCAGTCCGTCCAGAGGATCATCACCGTCTTCTTCTCTGGCCCTGCCAATGGTGGCAAAGGTGGACATCTGTTTGCTCAGCTCTTTTCTACCGCATTTCGGGCAATCCGGGCGTTTATCAGTATTGATACTGCGGGAGAAAAAATTAAAGATCGTATTACAGTCTTGGCAAAAAAATTCGTAGATCGGCATGGAATCATTTCTGAAATTCTTATTTTCGTAAATACTTCTTCCTGAACAAAAGCAAATATATTTTAAGCATTGCGCAGGACAGAGTCAACATCCTCACTGCTCACCTGATCGGTTATCAATACCTTGCCTATGGTTTCCGGCAGGACATAAAAAACCCGGCCGCTGACTGTTTTCTTATCTGCAAGCAGATACCTTTTGATTGCTTCCCGGTCAAGATCTGCAGGAACAGAGTCGGGGAGACCATAATTCCGCACCATTGTCCGGATCCTGTCTGCATCCTGCCGGGACAGGCAGCCTGTTTTTACAGCAAGATCGGCAGCTGCACACATACCAATACCAACCGCCATGCCATGCATAATCCGAAAGTTTGATGCAGCTTCTACAGCATGACCTATGGTATGCCCATAATTTAGTATCCTGCGCATGCCCCCTTCCCGCTCGTCACGCTCCACCACCCATGCCTTGATCTCGCAGCAGCGTCCTATAAGGGTGGTAATCACATCCTGGTTCAGGTCAAAAATTGTGTCACGACTGGAATCCAGGAAAGCAAAAAATTCACTGTCATGAATAACACCGTACTTGATGGCTTCAGCCAGTCCGTTCCGCAGTTCATCCCGGGGCAGAGTGTGTAATACGTCCGTGTCAATATAGACTGCCCTGGGCTGATAAAATGTGCCGACAAGATTTTTCCCTTCCGGAATATCTACGCCGGTCTTGCCGCCTACTGAACTGTCCACCTGGGCAAGCAGGGTTGTCGGTACCTGAACAAAGGAGATGCCGCGCATGTAGATTGAAGCCAGGAACCCTGTAATATCTCCGGTCACACCTCCTCCAAGGGCGATAAGACCGTCGCTGCGATCAAAACCACGCTGGATGAGCTCACTGGCAAGGGTGGCAATGGTCTGCAGGTTCTTGGATTTTTCTCCCGACGGGAAGGTAATCAGCTCAGCCTGAACACCGGCCTTTATCAGTGACTCCAGCAACGGCTCACCATACAGACCGGAAACACGGTCATCACTGATTACACCATAGCGGCCGGCAAACTTGTTCTCCTGCAGATCCCTGCCAATCTCCGCCAGCAGATCCGGGCGGATATGAATGGGATAACTGCGTTCACCAAGCCCTATTGTTACCAGAGTATCTTGCATCCCTTTTCCTCTTCCCTCTTTACTTTTCACTTTTTCCCTATCACTACCATTAAAAAAGGACCGGCAAATGCCGATCCTTTTTGCACTCGATGCTGAAAGCAGCTGAAATCAGCAGCCAAAGGCTTTCTGCATGTTGGGAACAGTCTGTTTTTTCCGGCTCATCATACCGGGAATCCACATGGAGTTACCATCCAGCTTTGAGTTAAATGCACCTTCAACAAGTGCGGGATCGTCAGAAAGAACCACCAGTTCAGTACCCTCTTTGACAACATCGGTAAGCATCAACAGAATGGTGTGATGGCCGCCCTCTGCCTTCTGCTCTTTCATGGCGTTGTACAGATCATCACGAATGTCGGCTACCTGGTCCAGGGTGGCAAGCTCAAGCTGACCACAACCAACCTTGTTGCCGTTCATATCAAAATCTTTATAGTCCCGGTTGAGCAGGTCACGGGCTGGAACACCGTCAACCGCACTCTTGGCCTTGAGCATGTCCATAAACAGTTCATCGGTATCTGTTACACCGGCAATCTCTTTCAGCTCAGCAACAGCCTTCTTATCTTCATCCGTGCAGGTGGGGGACTTGAAGTTTACAGTATCGCTGAGGATTGCAGCCAGCATCAGACCAGCTACCTTGGGGTCTACGGCAACGCCCTCAATATCATACAGCTGCTTGAGCACTGTGCCGGTACAGCCGACCGGTTTGACACAGCAGAAAATCGGGTTATTGGTGGTTACGTCACCAATCTTGTGATGATCAACAATAGCGACAATATTGTTTGCATCCAGATTGTCAGGGGCCTGATTCAGATCACTGTGGTCTACCAGGGCAATGGTCTTGCCTGTGGCATCGGTCATGATCTCGGGTGCGGAAACACCAAAACGCTCCAGAACAGTGATGGTCTCAGGATTCATCTCTCCCTGCATACTGGGAACAGCATCTTGACCACCGGCTTTCAGCAGTTCTGCATAGGCGATTGCTGCAGTGACGGAATCGGTATCCGGATTTGAGTGACCTGTAACATAAATAGCCATACTTCTTACCTCCTTAAGCGGGTTAACAATATAAAAAACAAACCATTTGTCAGCACATGCACCGTCTGTCCTCCCGGCGACATCCTCTCTGCCCGAGACAGTACAAAATTAAAAAATATTAGCGCTTTCAGCAAGGGGCGTCAAGGGGAAAAGAATCAGAATTCTATTAGGATAGTAAAATCAGAAATACTGTTTGCAGAGATCAAAACGGTTGATCCAAAACCCAGCAGACAGACCATTTTTTCGTATCTCGTCACAGGGTTTATAACTGTGCTGTTTCATCTACCAATAATTTGTAAGTGGTCAGGGGTGCCACAGGTTCGAGCAGGCGCGACTGGCCGCTATAGCCCAACTATGCGGCAAGTCGCGACCGTGCGAAAATGCGGTGCCCCGATCACTTACGTTTTTCTTTTCTTATTCCCGGTGCAATCTGCTATAGTCATAATTCAGGATTTATCATCAGGCATCATGTCAAAAATATGGACATGCTTAGAGCATAATGGACCTACACCCAGAAAACCAGGAACCGAAACCCAGGAAAGCCCGCAAAAAAACCTCATCACTGCCGATTGGGCTTATCGTTGTCCTGTTCATGACTGTGCTTGCAGGAGGCTGGTTCCTTTTCTCACCGGGCAGACAGAGCCCGGTTCCACAGGTAGAAAAGGCAACCTCAACCGACACTACCCAGGTCAAAACTGCTGAATCGCTGACAACGCATCCAGCAGAACAGGTAGAAGAGGCAGAGGAACAACCTTCAACCGATATCTCTACAGCGGCTGACGACACCGGACAGACCAGTGCTGCCCCAAAGCTGACGCCACAACAGCAATGCGACCGACTGGCAGAAAACCTGCTGTCTTTTTTCAACCATCTTGACAATGCGCCCTATCTCAAGGAATTCCAGCTCAATCAACCCAGCCTGCAGTATTTCAACGAATTAACGAAAAAGCTGTTAGCCAATCCTCCGGTAGTCACCCGGGAATCGGATGACCTGTATACGATCCTCACCAATATGGCCCATTTTTTCCGGGTCATCGGCAGCCGGAACATCCTGCTCCTGAAAGGTATTCTGGACCGGGAGAGGGACAAGATTGAGGATGTGGCAGCGGATCTGTACGAATGGACCATTGTTGACCGCTGCAAGAATAATAACTTCCGGATGAATGCGCCGCTTGAACAGGTATACGAGTATGCAGGTTTCTTCCTCAACACCATGGGCGGGCGATCCTACCTGTTCCGCAGGGACTCACGGTCCAGACTGCTGGTCAACTACTATGCAATCCTCATTCTTGATCAGGCAAACAGTGAAAATATGAACCGCCATGGACTTGATATCAGAGATTTCATCCCCAGGCTCATCGATGAGATCGATGCCACCAACCAGCTGATCTATAAGGAAGATTATGTTGATACCTTGCTGAATCTTGAAGTGAAATATCGGTAAGGACAGGGAAGAGGAAAAGAAAAAAGGGGAGACACCCAAAGGCATCTCCCCAATCAAACTCAAATGAGCTGTTACTGCTATTACATGGAGTCGCCGGAAGCGGCACCCTGCATTTTGACCTCAACTTTCTCGGTCAGGCCGGCATAGTACTTCTTGAGGTGATCCAGAACCTCGTCACGGCCGAAATGATCCACGATGTCAGCACCTTCAGACAGCGCCTTGCGCAGCTTGGTACCGGACAGGATTACGCGTGACTCCTTGTCATGCGGACAGGTCCGCAGAGAGGCCATACCATCACACTTGTGGCAGTAGAAAGTCCAGTCGATCTTCATTGGCTGACAGAGAAGATCCTTGGCGGAATCACCAGTCTTCGGGATGCGATCAAAGATATCCTGAGCCTCAAACAGACCATAGAAGTCACCGACACCGGCATGGTCACGACCGATCAGCATCCAGTTGATACCGTAGTTCTGGCGGAAGGTGGCGTGGAGCAGACCTTCACGGGGACCGGCATAACGCATATCCAGCGGATAGCCTGCGTTAATGACGTTGTCTTTAACAAAGTAGTTGTCGATCAGGATCTCAATAGCTTTAACGCGTACATCTGCCGGAATATCACCGGGCTTCAGGTTACCGATCAGGGAATGGATCAGAACACCGTCGCATACCTCAATGGCGATCTTGGCCAGGAACTCATGGGAACGATGCATGGGATTACGCAGCTGCAGGGCAGCAACATTTTTCCAGCCGCGCTCTTCAAACATGGCACGGGTCTCGGCCGGGGTCAGATAAACGCCGGGATACTCATCCGGATACTCACCCTGAGACAGAACCTTGACAGGACCGGCAATGTTGTATTCTTTCTGATTCAAAACCATGATAACGCCGGGATGATCTTCAGGAGCGATCTCCCAGAATTTGCCGTCTACAGACTCTTCACCTTCACCCATGAAGACTTTTTCACATTCCCACTTCTTGTCTGCCTCGGTCATCTCGTACTTTTCTTCGACCTTCATGGTAGCCATGATCTCACCATCTGCTTCCAGGGCAATCTCATCACCTTTTGAGATGTCGTTGGCATCTTCCTTGGAAATATCCAGGGTAATCGGTACAGGCCAGAAGGTTCCGTCCGCCATCTGCATGTTCTCACAGACACCCTTCCAGTCATCCTTTCCCATAAAACCTTCCAGCGGAGAAAATCCGCCGATTCCCATCATGATCAGGTCACCTTTTGCGCGATCACTGACCTGGATTTTTTTCATCCCAGCAGCTTTCTCTTTCTCCGCCTCTAGCTCGCTGCCGTGAAGCAGTGCACAGATAAGACCTCTACCACCATGGGGGGGCACCAGTTTAGACATAATTTTTTCCTCTCTTGTTAAAGTTCCGCAGGTTAACGAAATAAACGACAAATACACATAAATTCAGGCAGATAGTTGAACCAGAAAATACAGGCCAACCACTGAACCATCATTCAGCAAAACAATGGTATATATAGAACTGTGGTGGGGAATGTCAAGAGAAAAACTCTACGAAAAGGCTGATGCTTTACTTCAGCCTGTTTGATGGATCGAAGAACCGGCTTGATATTTACACAGAAAAAATGGCCGGTGAAGAATAAGTATCATCCCTGTCACATTTTACAAAAAATCGGGCCCAAGGACCCGATTTTTTTTACCATGAAAAATAAAGTCTAATTCTTCCAGACACCTTCTTCCAGAAAAGGTTCCTGCGACTGATATTGGGGAGTTCTACTTTCACCTTCACTCTGCAAACTCTTTAACAGTTGCTTCCTTTTCGACTCAGGTAAGTTTTGCATTGCAGCATCTAAAGCACTTCCGGACAGAACTACGATTCTATCGGCACGCCAGAAGCCGTTTTCGTCTTTGTCGATTAATAAGGCTTTCACCAGGCCACCCTGCTTAATAACACTGTTACCGGACTGGCTGATATCTTCATTGCCCCTGTCTAACCATACAGAACCAATATCAGAAATCATATAATCACCAACCTGGATTGCCCCCCCCTGCAGACTCCATTCATAGACGAGATCAATTACTTCCGTATATTCCCCAGCACCTTCATCGGCAAATGATACAGTGAATAAAGGAAAGAGTACCCAGGACGTAAATATAAAAATAATAAATATAGTTTGCTTCATGATGCTCCTCATTGTGAACAAAATTAATAACTCAACCAGCATTGCAGGAAGTTTACGAGACACCTCTTATCAATTAAATACCTGCTGCCACGACCTCAACCTGACCCGCTGCTCCGGCAGATTGACCTTTATTGGCTTGGGAGGCTGTCCCGTTGTTCCTACAAAGAGGATATCATTATGGATGGCAAGTTCTCCGGATGGTTTGCCGGTTCCTATATAAATACCGGCAACCTTTTTCGTATCTCCACTCGTGTCCTGAATATTTCTGTCACCTGAATCAAATCCACCGCTTTCATTGATGTCAAAGACCTCATTGGAGACAAACTCGCCGCTTTGCCAGTCTACGGCAAAAAGCCAGGTATCTCCATTTCCTTCACAGACATCACCATCCGGTACAAAGGTTGTAAAGAATACGATTCCTCCTACAACCAGCGGCTGGGAAATGGTGCGTTCACTGGCACTGTCGGCAGGAATTGCCAATTTAAGTACCCATGAGTCATTGTTCGGATTACAGTTCCCATTGTTGTCAGGAGATGGACAGGAAAGCGTCCTGTACTGTCTCAAGTCGTCAGAATCAACAGTGTTATCACCATTCAGATCTACCCTGTTCCCATCCTCATCCAAGGCATACGCTTCAACAATTTCAGTTGTTATCTCAACAAGATCACTCTGTATGTAAGGGGTTGCCTCTGCGGCCCCTGCATCAAACAGCCCATAAAAGTACTGCTGGTCAACCGTAAATTTGTCAATCTGGTCTCTATATTTGCCGGTGCCGAAATAGAGCCAGATATCACTGACACCGTCATTGTTATCATCACCTGCATAGGCGTATCCTGCCTTTGCTGTTATTGGGGTTGAGTGATCCGTATTTGCTGAATTAAATAACAGCTCGGATACCGGAGTTTCACCAAATCCGATATCATGCACCCTGTACATGTCCCCATACATATTTCCGAGATAAATTCTATCAGCCAGATAATCGTCATTCTGGGTATCTATGACAAGTGGCGGGGCAGGTTCATCATTGAGCTGTGTTCCGGAGACAAGCTTGATCCTATAGATCGGATTGGGGGTAGCAGCGCCATCGGTCCAGACCGTGGTTTTATCCCAGCTGTTCACTGCAAAAAGATAGGCTTCCTTGTTTGCCTGCTGCAGCTCATTTACTGCTCGACCAGAACCAAAATAGGTTGCCCAGCCGCTACCGGTTCCATTGGTATCAGTATCTCTCACCCTGGCAATAGAGGGCCAGGATGTAGCCAGACCAATCTCACCATCATCTGTCTCTGTAAATTCCCACAGAAATGCAGATTTGATGACCTGTGTACCATCATTGGGTTCATCAAAATCCTTGCCATAGGTTACATCCAAGGCAAAGAAAGCACTGCCTCCCTCGCCAAGTCCGGTGGTAAGAATTGTCCGCCAGCCGGTTGTGGAATTGACATATATATCAGCCGGCTGTGGGGATCCGTCGAGAAGGAATTGATGACAATAGGACGGCGAACACATATCATCCTGAGGATTTGTCCCTGCCAGTGCCATCTTAGCGGTAACGCTATAGGGATAGAAACGCCACTGTTCAACACCGTCTGACAATCGGAAGGCATGCAGAGCACCATCATTGGCTCCAACATAGGCAATGGCCTCTCTGGCATCATACCCGGTCGCGCTTGAATCAAAATCCTTATATTTGAAATCAAAATATGAGTCAAATGGATAGTAAAAGGGAGGCGAACCCACAATCACCGGGGTAGAGTTAATAATGTCCCCCATCGGCTTGCAGAGAAAGTTATCACCATTTATGGAATCGGTATCATAGGCGGTAACTGTACCGGAAGCATCACTGATAAACCCGTTAATACTATCTGTTGCCGGCATTTGCTCACTGGCTTCCCAGAGATGAGTTGCTTGCAGCGCACCGGAGAAGGCATCAAATTGTGTTGCCGTGATATCACCGCTCCAATCCGAGGCATCAAAAGAAGCTGTTAACAGGATCTCGCCATTATCAGCAGATGTTGTCGGTGCAGGCGATGATCCGTGAAATACCTGTGCCTTGACACTGCTGACAATGTTGTTCATGGCATCGATAAATTCCTGCCGGTTCTGGGCCATGAAGGGCACAGCCCTCCAAGTTCCGCCATTGCTTTCACAATCCGTCTGGTTGTCATAGGCTGTGTTGCTGCATACCTCTTTATGCAGGTGGTACAGATAATCCTCATCATCGGCCTCGCCGGCAACCTTCATTTTCTGCACTATTCGATCAAGCTGAGTGGCATTGGTTAAACCAAAGCCAACTGCCACGATGCTGATTCCCTCTGCAATCAAATCGTCAACTGCAGCATCAATCCTGGTATTATCAGTCGCTGTATTACCGTAGCCATCTGTAACGATAACCATAATTCGTGGCTGGCAGGACAGGCTATTATAATGTTCCTGATAATATTGATCATTCCTGGCTCCCTGAAAATATTCCAGACCTCCCCGCATGGTGGGGGCAAGAGGCGTGCAGCCGGAAGCATGCCCATCATCAACATGATCCTGAAGGGCCGTTTGATGTGCGGCATCATGATCATGAACACCAACTCGGTACGTTGTATAGTAAGTTGGTGCCTGGTCACTGTCAGTTGTCCTGCAAGAACCACCTGCCCAGGTGGCAAAACCCCAGGAAATACTGCGATCAAGGAAGACCTCTGCCAGCACATTTTCAGCAATATTGATCCGACTCTGGGTGTGGCCGTCAGTATCAATTACCATCTGAGTAGACATACTGCCGGAGGTATCCAGCTGTACCATAATGGCCGGATTAACCAAGTTCTCTGCATAGAGAGGAATTTCACCACAAGCTGCCGAGGAGGGCACATCCTTAACCAGCAGCGTAATCGGAACAATCAAAGGGGAGTTCAGAGCACTCCCGGTAATAGTCAGTTCAGCTGTGTATGTACCGGCAGTTAGTCCTGAGGTATTAAAATTTACTGTTACCGTGTGCGTTCCGTCTTCGTCCAAAGCAGGTACGCTACCATTTACGACCACAGCCCAGCTCTGATCGCTGGTTACTGTTGCTGTATCCGAATCATTACCATCTCCGTCATTGGTAATGGTAAAAGACATGGATCCGGCATTGTACCCTTCAAACGAGCTTGGCCCCAACGTTGCTGGATCCACAGCCCAGTGCACCCCGGTGCAGCCTCCGGCCGGGTTGATACTTGTCACACCGGAAGGCACGGTCGAATCAGTAGGTGTCTCACTGCCCTTGGTTATGTAAAAACCATCGATACGAGTTCGAGGTTCACGCATGGCGATTTTAATGGTATGAACTCCTGTCGTGGTGATATTGATAAAACTGCCCGTACCAACCTGTAGTGAATTTGTCCAGATGTACCGGCGAAATATTCCGCCAAAATTCCAGGCCTTCCAGGGATCATCATCAACGGTAAAAAACATGGAATCTCTAGCCCAGTTTACAGCCCGTCCCCGCATCCAGATGTAATAAGTGCCGGTTTCGGTAAAGTTGACAGTATATTCCTTGACCTCGTTTCCGGGTGTGTCAGCAGCATATCCTCCATTTCCACTCCTGAGAGCCCGTCCGCCGTTGGCCGCTCCATTATTGACAATAACGAACCTATTCCTGTTCCGAACGGGGGAAGCAAGATTATACGAACCGGAAAAATGCTCCGCTTCAATATAGGTGCCATTTGGGTCAATAGAACAAATCGCTTCGGCCTTTTCCGCTGCCAGGGTAAAAATGACCAGCAAGACGCACAAAAAACAGAGCGGAACCAGCTGGAATCTCTTTTTCTTTATCATTCTATTCTCCTTTCCCTCTATTCTGTCAGCACTGATGCTGATATTAATATCCTACCCGGAATACTTTCTTTACTCTGGTCGCCACTTCAGTCGCGCCATCTGCATTGCAGACAATGCCATATTTAAAATCCCGATAATTGGCACCAAACATCACAGCCGGATCATCTCCCTGGTAAACAACCCGGTACCAATAGGGTATACTGCCAATGGTTCCATCTTCGTCAGTTGAAAAATCATCATTGAGCGTTCCATCAGCACCATCTCCAAAATTACGGACTACCTGGTAATACTCATCATCCCAGTCCCGTGACGAGTCACCGGTTCTCTGGGTCAGGTTAACAACCCTTGGCGGGGTAGCCAGGGTATCCAAAAAGGGACCGCCCTGCTTCCAACCGCTGTCAGCCGTATAAAACCTCTGGGCTGCCAATCGCTCATTGCCCGCTATATTAAGTTCAAACATGGTGGTATTTGTAGCCGCAATCCCAATCAATGTCAGGATAACCATCATCATCAAGGCTACTATCAGAGCAAATCCGTCTTCATTGCTCACTGGCTTCACTATCTGTTTCATCATCAGAAAAGCTCATATTTATAAAAAGTTACGTTCAGTGTCTTTGCAACACCCTTATCAGTATAATTGACAGCAAGGGCCACCTGTTTAATCCCGGTTTCATCCCCTTCATCAGTATCGCCATCACCATCATTATCAATCCCGTCTCCATTGGTCCATTCAGTCACGCTCCAGCTAAGGGAAGTAACAGGGGCCGGCAGGGAAAAGTTGGTAAATTCGCTTTCGTCATGGGGATTTGCCGTGTCATCAAGAACCGAATCATTGTAACCTGCCTGCAACAGACGTTCATAGCTGTCGGTTGCCACAGAAGAACTGATGGTCAGCCGGTTTGCCGTTGCATTCCCTTTAATGGCAGTGACCTGCATGGTATAGAGAGCCATGATACCAATGGTCAATAGTACCATGGCAATCAAAGCTTCTATCAAGGTAAAACCGTCCTGTTTAGATAGTAAACGCATAGAATTACAACCCCATGTTTCTGCAATTGACAGTTGTTATCAGTAGCCGACGACGAAAATTATCATTATATGGTCCCCAATTATTCGCAACTCCGGAAGCAGGAGTATAGGTCAACGGGTTTGTGAAGTCCCGGTCAGCTTGTCCGGCACGGGCAAGAATTGAAACCTGGATGGAACGGACATCAGCCGGCACGGCAGTGACATTTCCTGACGCATCAAGATACCTGAATTCAAGTCCATCGAAATTCTCGGCAACGGCTTGTACAGGTGGGCTGTTGTTATCAAGGCGACCAAGTTTTTGCACACCACCTGAAGCATAAATGTAATAACTCAAATTTTCCCCTGTATCAGCACAATCACCATCACCGTCTAAATCCCTCGAAAAATCAACCTGTGTAGATGTAGCTGTCAGGATACCTGGTTCATCCGTCGCTGCACCGGATGCTCCGACTCCACACGTACTGTCCTGAGTACCGTTATCCCCGTCATAGCCAGCCATCCTGATCTCACTTGTCATTATACCAATGGCTGCACGGATATTCTGCTGCATCTCCGCAACCTGTTCCTGGGCAAGATAAACACGCTGTTGTGAGACATACGCAGCGTAGATTGCAGCAACTATGATACCGGTAATCAACATGGCCAGCATTAATTCTACCAAGGTGAAGCCATGCGATCCCGGTATAACATTCAATGATTTCTTCTTTTGATACTGTTTCATGAACTTCGTTCTCAGTTTATTGAAATATTACCGGCACGACTGATGACAACGCTCCGTACTCTACCCTTTGTATTCGTCAACGCAGCAGAACCATTAGCAAAACCACCACCATTAGCAGTTGGAATAGCCGTCGATGTGAAAGCAATAGTCGGATTTCCATCATCATTGTTGGTAAAAGTCACCCCATTAAGCGACACCTGCGGTGGCCATTGTTCAACATGCGTAATAATAGGTTCACCCGCATCATATTCACAGTTCTTGTTTTCATCGACATACACTACGTAAGCATTTGTCGTCCCCCCAACTTGCTGGTTAAACGTCAACGCACAATTAGTATTTCGCTTGACCGCTTCACTCTTGGCCTTCATTGCTGCACCATACAAATCTCTCGCAGCTGCTTTTAATCGCAAATTAGGCCGCCAGGAAAGAAAATTAGGCATGGCAATTGCTGCCAAAATTCCAATTACGACGACCACCACAATGAGCTCAATAAAGCTAAAACCATTTTCATTTTTCAATCGCATAGAATATACCCTTGTCTTGAATAAGACTTTACCCTTATCATTTCAGCAGCAAAAATCGGTCCGGAAAAAACCTGATCAAAAAATAAAAAATATCTTCTAAAGGATCAACTAATTACAGAAAACAGGAACCCTGAAAACAACCTCTTGGCAAAGATTGTCGATCAATTATTATTAAAAAAATATTCACCAGAATCAATAATATTAAAAAATTTAATAGCACTGGAATAACCATGGAACCTGAAAGAATTTTAGATCTAGACAATCTGGTAATGAGAAAATCTTTTTAGACCCGGAATCAGAGGGAGCCGACCATTATCAAACGCCCGTTGCCTGGAACAGCATTTTCGGGACTTCATTTTCTTGACACCTTTTTTATAAGGCTTTAATGTAACACAGGGTGCACATAAGTGTTTATCTTTTCCACGGGGTGACATTATGAATATAACTCTTTCAGCAGACAAAGAGACCATAAACAAAAGCCGTCAGTATGCGAAAAAACACAACACATCGCTCAACAGTCTCATAAGAAATTATTTAAAAAAAATAAGTGGAGAAAGCGACCGCAAGGCAAATGCGCAGGAATTTGCTCAATTAGCCGAAACACATGCAGGTTGTTCCAGTCCTGGCTTCAAATTTAACCGGAACGAAACTCATAACCGGGGACACTGATTTTGAAAAAAATCTTCATTGATACAAACTTGATTGTTTACGCCAATGACAGTCATGATCCCGAAAAACAATACAGGGCCATTGAACTGATTACAGAATTGATGAATGATGGCCTCGGCGTCATATCCTCACAGGTTCTGCAGGAATACGCTAATACAGCCCTGAGTAAACTGAACCAGCAGCATACTATTGTCCTGCGCCAACTCACCCTGCTTGAATCATTTGAAGTTGTCCTTTTACAACCGGTCCTTATTCGACGGGCAATTGAAATCAGAAGCGCTTATGCTATATCCTTCCGGGATGCTTGTATTATAAGTGCGGCTGAATCAGCAGGCTGTGACAGTATTTACTCGGAGGACCTTAATGCCGGTCGGTATTATTCCGGAATAAAACTGAGCAACCCCTTTTGCTGGTAATGGAACCCCCGGATTACACATCCCCGTGAGTAGTTACAAAAAAACGGCAGGGAAAAGAATTCGCAACGGTTATTGAGTTGTGAGAGAAGTATGCGTTATTACCTGTAAGCCAACTGCTTCAGCCAGCCGCGACTGTCGCTCGTCAAATGTAAGAAAACGGTTGGCGCCGATGGAAAGTGCCAGCGCCACATGGATGATGTCAAGAGACCTGGAACCAAGATCTGATGTGTGGCGTTTTGAAAGGGCGATGCTGTGGGGCATAACCTCAGGCCAGTTGATGAGTGGTTGATAATACACTCCACTATGTTGATGCTCTCTCAATCGTGAAAAAATTGATGCTGCCTGCGTTTCGGTTAATTCTTTTCTGAACAGTTTTAGATTGACGGCATTGCTGAACTCCAGTTCATGAAAGGGTGTCAATGGCATTGCTTCATCATTGTTCCTGATCCAGTCGGCAGCCTTGCGGGAATATTCCTCTTTAACATACAATGTCACTATGACGCTCGTATCCACATAAACCATTTAGAAGCGATCCTCCCGCTCCTCAACAACAAGCTCACTTATGGTTTTCCCTTGAGCAGGAATTGCTTCCTTGAAAAAGTCAGGCCAATTAATATGCCTACCTGGTCCCAAAGCAGTCAACCTGGCTACCGGTTTGCCCCTTTTGGTGATAATGATCTCTTCACCCGCATTGATTTCCCTAAGAACCTTGGCAAAATTTTTTTGTATTTTTCCTACCGTTGCTGTCTGCATCGCTATTTCCGCCTTATGCAATTACTTAAACGAACATCTCATTACGTACATTATATGCGTGATTCATTAATGAGGCAACCGGAAATTCTCTTCTCAAATACCATACTCTTTGATCTTGCTGAGCAGGGAGGGATAGCTTATTTCAAGGAGTTCGGCAGCCCTGGACTTGTTGCCGCCGGTGGATTCAAGGGCCCGCGAGATAAGGCGGTATTCCAGCATTCTGCGACCCTCCTTGATTGACAGGGTCCCCAGAATATCATCCAGCCGGCGGTCATGTTTTCTTCCCCCCAGCTTTTCCGGCAGATTTTCCGGCAGGATAACATTTTTCTCCGCCAGGATAACTGCCCGTTCAATCACGTTTTCCAGTTCACGGACATTTCCCGGCCATGGGTGGAGCATCAGCAGTTTCATTGCTGCCGGTGACACCCCATGGACTTTTCCTGCATCCATTTGGCCGGCAAACTTTTCTATAAAAAAATCGCACAGCAGGGGAATGTCTCCGGCACGTTCTCGAAGTGAAGGAATATGTACATTAATAACATTGAGCCGGTAATACAGATCCTCACGAAACCGGCCTGCCTGAACCTCTTCTGCAAGATTTCTGGCAGTGGCCACTACAATTCGGACATCAATTTCGGTGCTTTTATTGGATCCTATCCGTCTTATTTCGTGTTCCTGCAGAACCCGCAGCAGCTTGACCTGCATTGCAGGCGGCAGTTCGCCGATTTCATCAAGAAACAGGGTCCCGCCCTGAGCTTCTTCAAAAAGACCTTTTTTATTCCTGTCAGCACCGGTAAAGGCTCCGCGGACATAGCCGAAAAATTCACTTTCCAGCAGGTTTTCCGGAACACTGCCGCAGTTGACGGCAACAAAAGGTTTGCCGGCCCTGGGACTTCTGCTGTGTATTCCCCGGGCAACCAGTTCTTTACCGGTTCCGGACTCGCCGGTAATCAGAACCGTTGTCATATGTCTGGCTACTTTATCGGCAAGCAGAAAAACATCCTGCATGACCTTGCTCCTGCCGATCATTGTGCCAAGGCCAAGCGAGCTTTCAAGGCCAGCAATCCTCTTTTTCAACAGAACATTTTCCCGCTTTAGCCGTTCCCGCTCTTCAGCCTTTTTCAGGACCAGGACGACTTCATCTGCCTTAAACGGCTTGGAGATATAATCATAGGCCCCATGTTTCATGGCCTCAAGGGCGGTATCAACAGTGCCGAAAGCGGACATCATGATAATAGTTGCAGAGTGACCGGCGGAAATCGCGGCTTGTAAGAAGGACATGCCGTCCATGTTCGGCATCTTGATATCGCAGAGGACAAAATCAAATTCCCGGCTTTCCAGAAGACTGAGACCAGCCATGCCGTCGCCTGCCGTGTCCACGCTGTAACCCTGTCCTGTAAGCAGTGCAGACAACATGTGGAGCATGTTCTCTTCATCATCAATGATGAGGACTTTTCTTTCTGCCTCAGACATTACAGGCCCACATCATCATATACAAGTTCGAAGGTACAGATAGTTGATTGACTTTGTTTCCCATGGGTATGGTTAACCTCTGAAAATCCGCAGCCCGATTACAGGGGACATTGCAGTGAAATCTTTATC
>CAZKBZ010000001.1:1250-3367 GCA_964551175.1 uncultured Desulfobulbus sp. | reverse complement strand
AACCTCTGAAAATCCGCAGCCCGATTACAGGGGACATTGCAGTGAAATCTTTATCATTATGAAGAAGATAAAGATCATGTTCCAGGGCGATCTGTGCTATCAGGCAATCAATCGTGGAACGAATGGTGATCCCTTTTTTTCTGCAGGAAAAATATATTTCCGCAGCACCTGCATATGTTGCAAGGTTATCCATGGGATGAAAAAACCGCTGGGTGGACAAATATTCATCTAACGTTATAAATTCTTTCCGTGTTCTCGCTCCCTGGAGAATCTCCTGGTATATTACTGAGGTAATCCCAAAAGGTATACCCTGTTGCAAAGCTTCCCGAAAAGCCCGAACACCCTTATTCTCCCTGCCTGTAAACAGATCAATCAGAACGGACGTGTCAGCAAGAATCATCTGCTTTTCCGCATCGCCTTATAATCGTAATCATCCTGAAACTGTATTTTTCCAGCAAGATCAAGTAGGTTCCGCCGCTTCTTTAATGCCACCACCTTCTGCAGCGCATAGGAGATAACCTCTTTTTTTGTTTTTTTCCCTGTTAACTTCATGGCCTCGTGAACCAGGTCATCATCAAGAACCACATTTGTTCTCATAACACACCTCCTTATGTGTATCATAATACACATCAAGAACGATCTCTGTCAATCTGTTTCCGGATCAGGAGAAGTGGACACGGAAGACAATGGAAGAAAAATAGAAAGCACACTGCCCTTCCCCGGGGTGCCTTCCATCTCCATCCTGCCGCCAAGGGATTCGACAATGGATAATGAAACAGACAGCCCCAGTCCCGTGCCCTTGCCCGGCTCCTTGGTTGTGTAAAACGGATCAAAAACAGCCGCCTGCTCCTCCCTTGTGATACCGATACCATTATCACTGATGCAAATTCGAATACATGGTATCTGGTCATCATCTGCTTGCAACCCAGGAAGACTGGTCGATACGGTGATAACTCCTTCATCTCCCCGGCCGGCTGCTGCAACGGCGTCAGCACTGTTGAGCAGACAGTTGACAAAGACCTGGCGCAGCTGATCCCGGTCCGCATGAACCATATCCCTGTCTGCATCCAAGCTGCATGTTATTTTGATATTCTTGAAAACCGGCTGCACCTGTGCCATGTCAACTATCTGTCGTAACAGCTCATGCAGGGAAAAGACTTCCGGCTTTCCTTTTGATACCCTGGCAAAATCCAGCAGCTGGCGAATAAGCGCATTCACGCGCTGCAGTTCCTGGTCGGCACGCTTGATAAAATCCCGGTGTTCATCACTCTGATCTGCAGCTTGACCAAGCAGACCAAGATATCCCTGAACTATTCCCAGCGGATTACCGATCTCATGGGCCAGACCGGCAGCCATCCTGCCCACGGATGCCAGCTTTTCGGTGCGGATCATTTCCCGCTGCTGTGTTTTCAGCTTCTTATTTACCGCCTCCAACTCCTGGACAGTTTTTTCAAGTGATTTTCTGTCGTTCTCTATTCTTGCCAGCATGGAGTTCAAGCTGGTGGCAAGACGACCGAACTCGCCGCCCGGACTGGAGGCAGTAAATAAAACTGTTTCACTGTCATTATACTGGTCAGCCAGACTGACCAGACGTTCAATGGGCTGGACAACCAGTTTTCTCATCCTGAAAAAACCAATGACGCTTAAGATTAGAAGGTTGATTAATATATAGACGAGTATGATTTTCTCCACACGCCATAGATCTTGAAACATGGTCTCCAGGGAACGACTGATGACGACAGCACCAATGACTTGACCCTGGCGGACAATCGGTTGCGCGCTGACAAGAATATGGCTGCGAAACCTGACAAGCCCTAAAAACGATCCTGATGAATGGACCACAGGTTTGCCGGTCTGCATTACCTCAGCAATTGTTGAAGTCAGCAGGGGAGGATAAGAATTGGAATGGATTGCAGCCGCGGAGTTTTCACTGCCTGTTACCAGCAGGATACGACCTGTTTCTCCATGGGGATAGAAATCCGTAAAAGAAAAAGAGTCCGGGGAAACAACTGAAGAGGAAGAAATATCCGCAGGAAGACGGTTCATTATCCTGTCAAGAACGACCTGGTCCCGCTTAATCTCACGCTGCAATGCATCACGTTGCCAGAACATGATCA
>CAZKBZ010000001.1:0-1150 GCA_964551175.1 uncultured Desulfobulbus sp. | reverse complement strand
AAATGATCCGGACCCAAGTTCAGCTTGAAGAAAGCCAGGTGCAATGGTTACGGGCAACGGCCCGGAACACGGGCGTCTCCATGTCTCAGCTTGTTCGAGACAGTATCTCTTTTTTTCAAAAACAAAAAATAAACCCGGAAAACAGGAAAAAGGCGCTGCAGGCTGTTGGTCGTTTTGCATCGGGTAAGTCTGATGTCGCCCGCAACCATGACAAGTACCTGACTGAAATTTATGGGAAATAAACAAACTTTTATCGATACATCGGCATTTTATGCGATCATTGACCAATCAGACTCAACTCATGAAGAGGCTGCGGAAGCATGGGCATTTCTTTTGCATGACGACAATCATCTCATTACAAGCAATTATATAATACTTGAAACAATAGCGCTCCTGCAGAATCGAATCAGCTGTAAGGCCGCAATGCTCTTTCAAAATGACATTCTCAGTGTTGTAGATACTCACTGGATCTCTCAGTCGATCCACCAATTGTCCATTGAACTCTGGAAAAACCAGGGCCTCCGTCACCTCAGCCTTGTTGATTGTACAAGCTTTATTATTATGGGACGAAAACACTGCTCCGAAGCTTTTACTCTGGACCACCATTTCGCAGAGCAGGGATTTTCGCTTTTACCATAACTTCGTAATCAATCACAGGCGCCACGCGCACTCTCGCAAAGGGGCCATGACTTAAACTGCCCCCTATCCACTCCGACCCATGCGACAGGTTCATCATTGCAACGGCGGAACTTCACAACCTCAAAATCGTCACCGCAGACACTCTGTTCTGTAAATATGGCGTATCGACCCTGTATTGATTCCAATACCTGCCCCCACACTGCAACCCGAAGTCCACTGACAGAATTTGTCACCACCTGGCAATAAGTGACAATTTGTGACACACCAAGGGACAATCATTGCAGAGCAATACATGTTGAGCAATAAAATATATTGTATTTTCAATGTGATATATTGGCATTTAAAAGTGTGATAAAAATGGCACGACTTATGCTATAAACGGCACAGGAATTGAAATTTCGTTGAAATCAACTCAAAAACAGGAGGAACGTATGATTTCCAGGTTCAACAAACAACTGAAAAGAAAAAACGGACAAAAGGGCTTCACCCTGATCGAGCTGATGATCGTTGT